>NZ_JBNPKM010000020.1:0-21282 GCF_050312955.1 Collinsella sp. SGI.241 | reverse complement strand
TCGGCCCTAGGCCAGCGCGCGTACGTTTGAGGAGATCTTCAGCACCAAAAACTCGGTCGAGGAACCCAGCTTGAGCAGGTCGCCGTCGTGGATAGGAATCTGACTGTCCTCGTCATCGGCGGTGCGCAGCGAGCGTGGTTTTTCGATAACGGTGGTCGTGCCGTTGCGCGTCACCAGCACCGTTCCGTTGGTGGAGTGCAGTCCGCTTGCGAGCCATGTGCCGTTGGAATACGCTACACGCAGGTGCCGGCGGGATACATCGGGTCCTACGTTGGTGATGGCATTTTGGTCATGTGCAAAAGAGCCTAGTACCGTGCCCTCGGGATCGAGGCTCAAAGGATAGATTGGCGGCAAGGCCGAGCCGTCTTTCGCAAGCCTGAGCAGCCCCAGTTTTGCAGGAGGCTCGTTGACCTTGCGGTTAGTGCCTTGTGCCTGGACGACCTCGGCGGTCTCGAGCGTGCCAAAGGTCTGGGCCAGTTGCGTTATGGCAAAGTCTTTGACCTCGGAGGCGGCGGCATTGGGATCAGCCAAGCATCCGCAGACCGTTAGCGCAAGGAGCTCCAAAAGGCGCCGGTCGCTTTGCTTGAGGCCCGGCATGACGGCGATGCGGTCAAAGATATTGCGCAGGATGGAACCATCGAGCCCCCAGTGTTCGAGCGACGTTGCCATGCGCTCGAGGGCGCGCGTCGTAATGACTTGCTGGCGAGCGTTGGCGGCCGCTGGACTGCTGCCAACGCCGATTTTTGCAGCGGCAGCCAAGTTCTGGACGCTCTGCGAAAAATCGGCAAACATCTCGGGGTCGATCTTGTCGGTACCCGGAACGACGTGCACCACGCGTCGCGATAGAAACGTCTTTTCGGCAATGCGAAACCTAGGGGCCGGTTTGGCGCCCAGCGGCTTGTCCGAAACCAAGATACGCGCCGCTTCTCGATTATTGATCTGCAGGTCGCACTTAAGGAAATCAAAGAGCACCTCGGAAGGTGTTTCCGCACGCATGATGCGAGGCTCCTTTCTGGTATCCGGTGAAGGTGTTAGATGCAAAAGCCGGGTAGGACATAGGTCTTTTGGTCTGGTTTGTTTCCGGGCGTTGCCCAGCTAAACACGTCGCCGTCTCTTCCAACGCGGTTAAAGTACGTTGAGTTGGCGCCCTCGCTGCAGTCGGCGCTGGGGGTGCGCTCCCAGTAGCAGATCTTTTTACCGGCGACGGTGCGGATCATGGCGTCGTTGGTGGTCAGACCGCTTACGCTCTGCTCGCGATAGAGCTGGTACTGCTCGCCTTCTCCGCTGTAGAGGGTAGAAAGGTACTCGTAGCCTTCTGCGAACGTTTCGGGCGCCTGGTAGCCGCACAGCTCGCTCATGGACGGCAGCCACAGCTTGTCATCGGTGACGGTGATGCTGGAGGCGTCTTTGGTGCCGCCGGTGTTGTTGGTGAGCTTACGCACCGAGCGGATCTGATTACGGAGATCGTCGGGCAGCGTAGCCATGCCCTTGTCCGCCAACCATTCGCGAAGCGACGATTGCTTCCAACCGCCCGTCGCGGCGCTGTCGTTAACGGCGCGCATGGCGATGGGGGTACGGAACATAAAGGTGATGCCAGCGGGAAGGCCGTCATCGGTGAGTGTGTCTGCCTTAAAGCCCACGATCTGGACTTGTGCCTTGGTCCCGTCGGAAAGCCTGACAGTCTTGGTGTTCTCGTTTTCGAGCGACTGCTTGCTGTTTACCAGGTGGTAGGTTTCGGCAATCTCGAGCACCTTTTTGCTGGAAGATGTCTCTTGGATTTTGCGGGAGATCAGGGCGAGTTCTTCCCAGGTGTAATCGTCGAGTGACGGCTTGATGCCGTGCGCCAGGTCGATAAGCCCCCAGCATCCCGTGGCAATGGCAGAGCCTGCTATGCCGGCAACGCAGACGCCGCCGAGCACGAGCGCAGCGCGACGCGAGATGACTGGGTGACGCGTCTGAGCCTTGTCGGAGCAGGAAGGCTTCGGTTGCTGGCTAATGTCGATCGGGGTGGGCAGCGGCGTGCGCGGCTCAAAATCGATGTCTTTAATCCAGGCATCGAGCTTGCCGACAATCGTAGACAGCGGCGCGCGCTGGGACTGCTCGTTATGGATACCGCTCATGATGACATCGACAAGCATTTGGTCGCCGGGTACGCGTGCCTCAAGCGGCTCGTGCTCGTGCTCGATCTTGTACAGGTAGGGCGACTGGTCCATATGCTCGTTTAGGCGATATGGCGTGTGGCCGGCATAGAGCGTGTAGAGTACGCTGCAGAGCTCGTATGTATCGATGCTGGGCGACGTACGCAGCGGCGCCAGCTCGGGGATGTCGTTGGAGAGCATCTCGGGTGGGGCGAACTCGGGGGTGCCGTTGCGCCAGATGCCGGTGGACATGGTAAACGAGGGGTCTGAGCGCTTGATGCTCGAGCTGCCCAGATCGACCAGGCAAAGGTCAAAACTGCAGTGTGCAATCTGCTGGGCAAGGGACCGGAGCGTCGTGCGAATGATGATATTGCGCAAGGAGATATCACGGTGTACAAACGGCGCATCGAGCTTTTGGGCACCCAGGAGAATCTCTCCCAGGCGTTTTCCAATCGCAGCGACGGTGTTTGCGGGAATGTGGCCGCCCTCGGCGGGGTCGGTTAGCTCTGCCGCAGCATCGCGAAGGGGCAGGCCTTCAATCCACTCCATAACGATGACCGGTACGGAGCCGGTATAGCCGTAGCCATAGGTTTTGGGAAAGCCGTCCAACAGTGAGACGGCTGCAAGATTGCGATACTCCTCGGTAAGCGTCTTGATGTCCGAGGGGCTGACGGCGGAGCCGTCTTCATCACAGCCGCTGAGGGGCCACAGCGTCTTGAGCGCAAAGGTCTCGCCCTCGGTGTTGGCGACCTTGCGAAGATGGTGGGAACCGCCGCCGACTGCCCCGCAATCCAACAGGGTGGTAAAGCGGCGAATAGTATCGGGGTCTTCGGTGGTCGCAAACATGGCGTTTGGTTCAAAGGGGGACAACGCGATGATATTCATATCCGTGTCGTACGTCACGGGGCGATCCTTTCGAGAAAAAAGTGCATGGCGATAATGTTAGTGAAAAGGTAGCGCAACCGTTGCCTTAATCGAAAAGGTGCCGTTATTTGCATGGGTTGATGCAAATAACGGCACCTTGTGCGTCGAAGATGTGTGGGCGGGCTAGTCTGTGATGCGAATGACCAAGAAGCGCGTCGTGGCGCCCAAGCAAAGCGTGTCTCCGTTGTGAATCTCGACGGGGGTGTTGGCAAAGTTGGCGGGGCGCTCGCGTCTAGGCGGTTCGATAGCATGTCGGCAGCGATCGACGCCCGAGATCAAAAACGATCCGTTGGTGGAGCCGAGGCCCTGCGCAAGCCAGCGTCCGTCTTGGAGCCAAATGCGCAGGTGCTGACGCGAGACATCGGAATCGACGTCGGTGATGGCGTTCTCGTCGCTCGTCAGCGACCCGATAATGCTGCCCACCGGGTCCGTGGTAAGGGGACGCAACGGCGGTCGTGCCGAGTTGCCCACGACGCGCAGCAGCCCCAGGCGAATGTCTCCCGTGGGGCGCGCGGTTGTCGAGAAAAATGAGGTGACGGTTGTCTCGACCGTGCCGAGTGTCGAGAGCATCTGGTCGGACACAAAGGACTCGGTGTATTCGATGGCGCGGGCGGGGTCGCCAAGGCAGCCGGTAACGATAAAAAAGACCAGATGGATGTAGAGGCGGTTTTTAATGTCGCTATCGTCAGTGGTCTCGATGCGCTCGACGCCGTTTTTAAAGAGCATGCCGTCGACGCCGCAATTGGTAAGGGCATCCTGCATGTCTGGGGCGCACGATTCCATATAGCGTTTAGCGACCTTGCTCAGCGATTGGGGGTCGGAGCCTCGGTTTTGTATGATGAGGTTGAGTATCTGGCGCGCACTTTGTTCAAAGGGCGCAAACAGCGACTCGGGAAGGTCACCGGGTTTGGCGTGAACGATTTCGCGTGAGATAAACGACGGGACCATCAAGCGTTCGGAGATGAGGCGTCCACCGTAACGGGCGTTGCCGTCCATGAGAATTTGCGCGGCGTTACCGTTTTTGATGCGACCGAGTGACTTGAGCCCGGTGTACAGTGCACAAGATGGAGTGTCGGCCATTTATTTTCACCCCCCCCCTCATCAAAAAAGTGACATTGAATACGCAATTATCCTCAATTATAGGCGCTTTGCAGCTCGAAATGCTCGCCATGGGGCGCGGACGGTGTAAATTGCTGCCAGAAGACAGCAAATTAAAAAGCGGAAAGCGGATTAATTAGCTGGGAAACGCGTTGGCAAGACCGTTGTGGGCAACATTTGGCATGATGTCGCTTTGGCTTTTGGTCACGGGACCGTGCGGTACCATAAGCGTCAATGAACTTTGACGCACGACCCGCCGAGCTTGCCCCGGCGGGCTTTTGGCGTTGCGATGCCGGAGGAACAGCATGCTCATTCACCGTATAGCCGCGCAGCTCTACACTGCCGAGGCCTTGCAGACCGTCGAGGCCGGGCTCGACGCCGGCGAGGATGTGACGCTGGCCGTGTCGCAGTCGGGCCGCACGCTTATGGCGGCTGCTCAGTTTGCGCGCCGCCCGCGCCCTACGGTCTACATTGTGAGCGGCGAGGACGCGGCCGATCGCGCCGCGCGCAGCCTTGCCGCCTACGTGGGCCTGGCGCACGTGTGCCGCTTTCCCGAGCGCAAGGACTATCCGTGGCGCGAGCAGGCGCCCGACGATGCCGTGGTGGCGCAGCGCTGCGAGGCTCTGGGGCGTATCGTGCGCGGGGACAACTGCATCATGGTTGCCTCGGCCCGTGCATTGCTGCGTTGCGTGCCGCCAGTCGAGAGCCGCTACTGGGAGTCCACGACCTTTGCGGTGGGCGAGGAGATTCCTTTTGACGAAGTGCCGCAGCGCCTGGTGGGCATGGGCTACACCAATGCCGGCGCCGCCGACGCACCCGGCCTGTTCCGCGTGCACGGCGACACCGTCGAGGTATTCCCCGCACAAGAGAAAGCGCCCGTGCGTATTGAGTTCTTTGGCGACGAAATTGATCGCATTCGCCGTATGGTGAGCTCCACGGGCCAAACCATCGGCAACGAGGACAGCATCGAGATCTTCCCGTGCCGCGAGCTGGCGCTTACCGACGAAGCCGTTCACAACATGCACGTGGCGCTCTATCGCGCAAGCCAGAGCGACAGCAAGCTGGCGGCACTGCTCGAGATGGTTGATGCGCGTATCGTCACACCCGAGCTCGACCGCTTTTTGCCGGTGATGTACGGCCAGACCGTGAGCCCGTTGGCGCACGTGAGCGGCAAGGCGCTTGTGGTTCTGTCCGAGCCGCGCTCGCTGTTCGACGACTGCCTGCGTGCCTACGAGGATATCGAGGCGCGCGCCGGCGAGGCGGGGATTGACCGCTTGGACGGCCTGTACGTGCGCGCCCAGCAGCTCGACTTTGGTGCTCAGCAGCGCCTGAACTACGTGAGCCTGATCCGCGCCGGCGGTGCGGTTACGGCAGAGCTCAAGATTGAGCAGCCGGCTATCGCGGGCTCGGACAACCGCTTTATGACGCGCGTTCAGGAAGTCGTGGGCAAGCGCTATGCCTGCGTGTTTGCCATTCCCGACCGCGGAGCGCGCGAGTCGATGGAGCTCACCTTTGGCGACGAGGGCATTACCTTTGAGGAGTCGCTGACGGCCGCCCCCGAAAATGCCGGCGTTATTGGCGAGCGCGTACGCGTGGCAGCGGCAGATTCTGCCGACCGTGCTGTCCGCCAGGAGGCCCATGCCTCGATCCGCGAGCGCCGCGTCGATGCGCTCAACGCCCGCCCGCTCGAGGCGGGCGCCGCCCAGGCTGCCGCCGGTGCTGCCGTACCCACCATCTCGCGCGGACGCGTGACCTTTGTGGATGCTGCCCTGCCGCAGGGCGTGGTGGTGCCCGATGCCAACCTAGCCGTGTTCTCGATCGCCGATCTCAATGCCCGCATGGACGCCAACCGCGCGCGCAGCCGTCGCAAGGTGGACATTACGCAGATCACGTTTCCGTTTAAGCCGGGCGACTACGTGGTGCACGCTACCCACGGCATCGCGCTCTTTAGCGAGATCGCGCGCCAGGAAGTGGGCGGCAAGGAGCGCGACTACTTTTTGCTGGAATATGCCGACGGCGACAAGCTCTACGTGCCGCTCGAGCAGGTCGACCGCATCACGCGCTATGTTGGTCCCGACGGCGACAAGCCGCGCCTGACTAGGCTCAACACCGCCGACTGGACGCGTGCCACCAACAAGGCGCACAAGAACGCCAAAAAGCTGGCGTTTGACCTGGTCGATCTGTATACGCGCCGTTCTTCGATTACCGGTATCGCCTGCCCGCCCGACACGCCCGAGCAGATCGAGATGGAGGAGAGCTTTCCTTACGACGAGACGCGCGACCAGCTGGAGGCTATCGCCGATATTAAGGCCGACATGGAGGCGCCCAAGCCCATGGACCGCCTGCTGTGCGGCGACGTGGGCTTTGGCAAGACCGAGGTCGCCCTGCGCGCGGCGTTTAAGTGCGTGGACTCCGGCCGTCAGGTCATGGTGCTCTGCCCCACGACCATTCTGGCCCAACAGCACTACGAGACCTTCTTTGAGCGCTTTGCCCCGTTTGGCCTCGAGGTCGAGGTGCTCAGCCGCTTTCGCACGCCGGCGCAGCAGAAGCGCGCGCTCAAGGCGTTTGCCGAGGGCACGATCGACGTGCTCATCGGCACGCACCGCCTGCTTTCGGCCGATGTGAACCCCAAGAACCTGGGTTTGGTTATCATCGACGAGGAGCAGCGCTTTGGCGTGCAGCACAAGGAGCAGCTCAAAAACCTGCGCGAGCAGATTGACGTGCTCACGCTTTCGGCAACGCCTATTCCGCGAACCATGCAGATGGCCACGAGCGGCGTGCGCGACATGAGCCTGATCACCACGCCACCGACCGGGCGCCGCCCCGTGATCGTGCACGTGGGGGAGTACGACCCCGACGTGGTGAGCGCGGCGATTCGCCTGGAGGTGGGCCGCGGCGGCCAGGTGTACTACGTGTCCAACCGCGTCAAGACCATCGACGACGCCGTGGCGCGCGTACACGAGGCCGCGCCCGAGGCGCGCGTGGGCGTGGCGCACGGCAAGATGAGCCCGCGCGAGGTCGAGGACGTCATGATCGAGTTCGCGACCAAAAAGATCGACGTGCTCATCGCCACGACCATCGTGGAGAGCGGCATCGACAACGCGACCGCCAACACGCTCATCATCGAGGATTCGCAGCGCTTGGGCCTGGCGCAGCTCTACCAGCTCAAGGGCCGCGTGGGCCGTTCTGCCACGCAAGCCTACGCGTACTTTATGTTCCCGGGCGAGCTGCCGCTCACCGAGGAGGCTACGGCACGCCTGACCGCACTCTCCGAGTTCCAGGACCTGGGCAGCGGCATGCGCATCGCCATGCGCGACCTGGAGATCCGCGGCGCCGGCTCGCTCATGGGCGCCGAGCAACACGGCAACCTGTCGAGTGTGGGCTTTGACCTGTTTACGCAGATGCTGGGCCAGGCCGTGGCCGAGGCGCGCGGCGACGACGATGCCGGTGTGGAGGCGGCGAGCGTGGGTATTAACCTGCCGGCCGACTACTTCTTGTCCGAGGAGTACCTGCCGGCGGTGGATCAGCGCGTGCTCGTATACCGTAAGCTTGCGGCGGCCGGGGACCTGGAGAGCATCGACGAGGTGCAGGAAGAGACCGAGGCCGCGCATGGCGAGCTGCCGTTGGCGGGACTCAACCTGTTCAATCGCGCGCGAATCCGCATTCGCGGCGAGCGCCTGGGGCTCGAGAGCGTTACGCTCAGCGGCGGTCGCATCACGTTTTTGGGCGTCGACGTTCCCAAGAAGGTGGCCTATGAGCTTAAGACCCGCTATGGAGCGGTGAACTTCCCCAAGAGCCGCAAACTGTCGGTGCCCTACAAGGCGGGCGCCGGCGCGGGCAGCGGCCTGGGTCGCGGTCTCGACGCCAACGACGGCACCGGCCCCGTGGCCGCGGCACTCATGCTGCTGCAGCAGCTGGGCACGTCCGACGATGACTAACGGGTCGACGCCGTAAACGCCCCATTTGGGCAATCTGGTTCCATCGAAAGGAAAGCATGTTCGGGTACATCTATAAGAAAGATGCCGCTGCTATCGCGGTTATCCTTGCCCTCTGCCTGGGCGTGGGCAGTTTCTTCGATTATCAGATCTCGAGCGCGCTGTTCAACATCGGCAGCGTGTACGGCCGCTTTATCGAGGCGGCCGGCGAGCTGCCGTTTGAGCTGACGGCGAGCGTCGCGGGCGTTATGCTCGTGCGCGCGGTGCGTCCCGACTCCAGGGGGAGCAAATGGCTCGCCGTGCTCGGCATCCTCGTCAATGTTGGCCTGACCGGCTACGAGATCGCTTCGTCCCTGAGGGTTGGCGGCAAACTCATCGTGGCTCAGTTGGTGCTGACGTTTGTGCTGGCCATCGTCGCCAACCTTATCGTCTATCGCCTCACGCGCACGACCGAGCCCGACGAGCTCACACGCTGGGCGCTCATGGTGCTTGCCGTGTGGGTCGCTCAGGCCATCATCCTCAACGTGATCGTCAAGCCGCTGTGGTCGCGCCCGCGCATGCGCGTGGTCGAGGTGACGCCGGGGCTCGAGTTTCAGCCGTGGTGGGTGATCGGCAACCCCGACAAGCGGGCCTATATTGCCGCCGGTGTAGTCAAGGACGGCTTTAAGTCGTTTGCGAGCGGACACGCGGCGCACGCGGCGATCGGCCTTATGCTCGCCGGGCTTCCCGCGGCGGCCTTTAAGGAAAAGCCGTCGCGCCGTCGTGTGGTCTTTTGGACGGCGGCTGCGGTTGTGGCGTTCGTCGCGTTTGGCCGCATCGTGGTCGGAGCGCACTTTTTGAGTGATGTGAGCTGCGGTTTTGCTCTGGTGCTGGCACTTGAGTGCCTTGCCGCGCGCATTGCCTATCCCAGCGGCGTACAATAGCTCCGTTTGAATCATCTGGCCGATACCCGGTAAGAGAGGATTGCCATGCTCGCGTTTAACAACGATTATTCCCACGGCGCACACCCGGCGGTGCTGCAGGCGCTCGTCGACACCAATATGGAGCCGCAGCCCGGATACGGTACCGATGCACATACCGAGCGTGCCAAGCAGCTTATCCGCGAGGCCTGTCAGGCCCCCGATGCCGACGTGTTTTTTCTGGTGGGCGGCACGCAGGCCAACGCGACGGTGATCGACATGCTGCTCGCGCCGTACGAGGGCGTCGTTGCTGCCGAGACTGGCCACGTCGCCTGCCACGAGGCGGGCGCCATCGAGTTTGGCGGCCACAAGGTGCTCACCATCCCCGGCTACGAGGGCAAGATGCACGCCGAGGACCTTGAGAACTATATCCAGGTGTTCTACGAAAACGAGAGCTACGAGCACACGGTGTTTCCGGGTGCCGTGTACGTGAGTCTATCGACCGAGTATGGCACGCTGTACTCCAAGGCCGAGCTCGCGGCGATTCACGCAGTGTGCCAGAAGCGCGAGATTCCGCTGTTTGTGGACGGTGCTCGCCTGGCCTATGCGCTGGCGGCCGATGAGTGCGACATTACCCTGCCCGAGCTGGCGCAGCTGTGCGACGTGTTCTACATCGGCGGTACCAAGTGCGGCGCGCTCTGCGGAGAGGCTGTGGTGTTCTGCGGTATGCACGCCCCGGCGCATCCCATTCCGCGTATTAAGCAGCATGGCGCGCTGCTTGCCAAAGGCCGTCTGACGGGTGTGCAGTTCGAGGCTCTTTTTACCGATGGCCTGTATTTTGAGATTGGTCGCCAGGCGATCGAGACGGCTCAGGCGCTTCGTCGCGTGTTGCACGAGCGCGGCTACCAGTTCTTTTTGGAGACGCCGACCAACCAGCAGTTTGTGATTCTGCCCAACGAGGACATGGCCCGCATTCGCGAGCATGCCTCGATTGAGTACTGGGAAAAGTACGACGAGACCCACACGGTGGTGCGCTTTTGCACCAGCTGGGCCACGACGCAGGAGGACATCGACGCGTTGGCGGCTGTCCTGTAGCCTGATGTAGTGACAAGGGACTGCCCTGCGCCAGAGCTTGGCGCAGGGCAGCCTTTGTTTTTGAGGGGGAAGGGTTGTATGACCGAAATGTCCGAGCCGACGATTCGCCTGGCGACGCCCGACGATGCGCCGGCGTTGCTTGCCATCTATGAGCCGTATGTGCGCCAGACGGCGATTACCTGCGAATACGAGGTGCCGAGCGTTGAGGAGTTCGCCGGGCGTATCGAGCGTACGCTCAAGCGCTACCCGTATTTGGTGATGGAGCTGGACGGGCGTCTGGTAGGCTATGCCTATGTGAGTCCGCTCAACAGCCGCGAGGCATACGACTGGTCGGTCGAGACGTCGATCTACCTGGCGCGCGATGTGCGCCACGGCGGGCTGGGCCGCAAGCTGCACGATGCGCTCAAGCAATGCCTGATTGCGATGGGCATCACCAACATGTGCGCGCTCATCGCCGTGCCGCACGACAAGGACGACGAGTACCTGACGCACAACAGCCAGGATTTCCATGCCCATATGGGATATCGCCTGGTGGGCACCTTCGATCGCTGCGCCCAAAAGTTCGGTCGCTGGTACGACATGTGTTGGATGGAGTTGGTCCTAGCCGAGCGCACGCCCAACCAACCCAAACCAACCTGGTTCCCCGACCTCCCCAAACCTACCATTTAGGGACAGGTTTATTTTGGCAGGTTAGCCGATGGGTTCGGTGTATTTGGCGCGGTCGGTGCGTTGGATGCGCTTGGAGACATGGAGCGGTCGGCCGTCGGTGTCGTAGACGTAGTCGGTGATCAGGATCAGCGCCTGCCCGCGCTCAACGTTGAGCAAAAACGCCTCGTTTTGCGAGGCATAGCACACCTCAAAGGTCTTATGCCCCTGTGCCGGTGCGCGATGGAACTCCTGTCGCAGCGTGGCGTAGAGCGAACCGTTGATATCGCGATCGATGAGCGTCTCGAAGCTTGGCGGCAGGTAGGTGGTCTCCAGGCACAGCGGCGCGTCGTCCAGGTAGCGCAGGCGGACAAGTTTGACGAGCTTGCTGCCCACGGCGGCGTCAAAGAACTTAGCTATGCTGCCGGCCGCCTTGGCAAAGCCCGAGTCCACGGTGCGCGTGGTGGGCTTCATGCCCTGGCCTTCGACCTGCTTGGTATAGCTCGAAAACACCAGGTTGTTCTCGTGGAGCGCGGGCGTGTCGGCCACAAAGGCGCCACGCCCGCGCTCGGTGCGCACCAGGCCCTCATCAACGAGCACCTTAAGGGCGTGGCGTACGGTGCTGCGTGACAGCCCCGATTCGTCCATGAGTTCCATCTCGGACGGCAGCTTGTCTCCGCGCGCATACGTGCCGGCAGCGATGCGATCGCGCAGCGTGCCCGCCAAGCGCTCGTATTGGGTCAGTTTCTTTTTAGATGTGACGCCCATATTGCCAACCTATATCTAACCTGTATGCTTACCTAAGCAAGCATGTATTTAATAAAACAATAAAACTGCTGGTAGCGAGCTACCGAAAACCGCAGCAGCAAAATTTCTAAGACAAATATAGCATACAACTAGTCGACATAACCAAAACATGTATGTAACTTGTATGCCTGTGATGAGCATCAAACGAGAAGAAAGGCTGATGCACGATGACCACTCAGGAACAGGTTAAGGATGTCGTCTCCCAGGTTTTGGCCGACAAGGCAGACAAGGGCGGCATCAAGCGCGTCGTGTGGATCGGCGCCGGCGGATCCAACGGCGGTAACTATCCTGCCCAGTACTTTATGGAGCACGAGGCCACGCAGGTCGTGAGCTCCAGCTACACCAGCAACGAGTTCGTGCACGCCACCCCTGCCTACGTTAACGAGAACACCTTGGCCGTCGTCGTGTCCATGCGCGGCACCAAGGAGACTATCGTCGCCGCCCAGGTCGCCAAGGACCACGGCGCCAGCACCATCGCCATCTATGTTGACGAATCCGCCCTCACCGAGGTCTGCGACTACAAGATCCAGTACGACAGCCTGGCCGTCGACGAGTCCTGCATGGGCCGCACCAACTCCGCCGTCGTGACCATGATCGCCATGGAGCTCACGCAGCAGACCGAGGGCTATGCCGAGTACGAGACCGCTATGGCCGCCTTTGACTTGGTCGACCCCATCTATCGCAAGGCCGTCGAGTACACCCGTCCGCTCGCTGCCAAGTGGGCCGAGCAGAACGCCGACAAGCCCTGCATCAACGTGATGGCTCAGGGTCCGCTCTTTGGTGCCGCCTACGTCTTTAGCATCTGCAACGTGCAGGAGATGCTACAGATCGACTCCTGCACCATCAACACCTGCGACTTCTTCCATGGCCCCTTCGAGATCCTGGACAAGCGCACTTCGCTGTTCCAGCTCATCAGCGTCGGCCGCAGCCGCTGCAACGACGAGCGCGGCATCCGCTTCGTCAACCAGTACGGTGGCGAGCGCGTCTATCAGCTCGACGCCAAGGAGCTCGGCCTCAACGACATCAAGGACAGCGTGAGCGAATACTTCAACCACCTGATCTTCGCACCGATCCTCAACAACGTGTACATGCGTGCACTCTCTGCCGTCACCCACAAGGACTATATGACGCGCCGCTACATGTGGAAGCTCGACTACTAGGAGTTACGCGGTTTTGCCAAACCGCGTAACGGCTCGACGATGCAAACCCGCCAGAGCGGCAATCTGCCTTTCAACTTCGGCGGCATGACCAGAAGGTCAATGCCGCTTCGCTTCAAGGCACCTTGCTCGCTCTGGCGGGTTTTCGCTGACGTTGCCAAAGCATCGGCGTCGCCTTGGTTCAGATGTGGCAGTTGAGGACGTTCCCTTTCTGCCGGCAGTTGGGGACAGTCCTAGTCGTTGGGTAGTCATTGGGGACGTACTTAAACGACTAGTCATTGGGGACGTTCCTGAATGACTAGTCATTTAAGTACGTCCCCAATGAGTATGTGGGGGAGCAGATTTTTCCGTTCGGCGATTTGTGGCTTGAAAAATGTATATAACGACTATAACGTAGTATGAAACATATTGGAAACAATACCGAGGAGGCTGCGTTGAAGAAAAGCAATCTGGGCTATGTGCTGGTGCTGATCGCCGCGCTTATGTGGGGCAGCATCGGAATCTTTGTAAACGGCATCTCGGCCATGGGCGTTTCGTCCCAGAGCATGGCTGCCTTTCGCTTGTTGGTCGGAGCGCTTATCTTGGCGCCGGTCCTGATGTTTATGGGCTGCCGCCCGGGTGAGGGGTCTACCGTGGCTCAGGGTCCGCTGGCTCTGTTCAAGGCAAGCCCTAAAGAGCTTGTTCCCTGCGCGCTTGTCGGTATCGTCGGTTTGGCCGCCGCCAACACCTGCTATTACGAGTGCATGGGCGAGGTGGGCATGTCCACGGCCTCGGTGCTGCTCTACACCTCGCCGGTGTTTGGCGTCATGCTCGGCCGCGTGCTTTATCGCGAGGACGTGACCCCTAACAAGCTCGTTGCCATTGTCTTTAACATCGTTGGCTGCGTGCTTGCAGTGACCAATGGCGACCTTTCCGGTTTTCATTTTTCGGTTTGGGGCGTCACGTCGGGTGTGATTGCAGGCCTTTGTGGTGCGTCGCTCGCGGTGTTTAGCCGAATAGCAACCAAGACGGTCCACCCGCTGGCTGTCACGTTTTGGGGCTTTGTTTTTGGCGGTGCGGTTATGGCAGCTATCGCGGCTCCGTGGCCGGATGTCGCCGCGGCAATGTCGCCACAGCTGCTGCTGCTGTTCCTTGGCTTTGGACTCATCCCCACAGCCGTGGCTTACATCTTATATATGCAGGGTCTGTCCATGGGGCTCGAGACGTCGAAAGTTCCCGTCGTAATGTCATTCGAGACAGTTGTCACCGTACTGCTGGGCATTGGTGTCTACGCCGAGCCCGCCGGCGCGATCAAAGTCCTGGGCATCGTGCTGGTGCTCGCGTCCATCCTGATTATGAACACCGACTTCTCCAAGCTGCGCAACAGTGTGTTTGTCGGTCATGTCATTGAGAGCATGACCTTTAAGCCCAACGCGTGGTGGACGGAGAAATCGCAGGACATGGATCTGTTTAAGGAACGCACCGGCATCGCGCTGGAGCCCACCGTACAGGAAAGTCCCTGGTACTTCGTGCGATAGGGAATTGCGTGCGGCATCCGACCTGGGGTTATCCAGTCAGTGCCCGCCTACCCAGCCCCAATGTTTCGGGTGCGTTAAACCCGTAAACGGTCGATTTTTAACCGCGAACGGTCTTTATACTAATTATCAATGTAAGTAGCGTATAAGACGTTATAATGACCATAACGAGAAGGAGGAGGTAAGATGAATCAGATCATTCTCGCATCTCATGGCGGCCTGGCCGCAGGCGCCAAAGACACGCTCGAGATGGTTCTCGGCGACGTGTCGAACGTCCACGTCGTGTCGCTTGCTCGTGACGACAAGGAGCCCATCACCAATAAGGTGGACGCCATGATCGCCACGTTCAACGCGGACGACACCGTCTATGTGCTGACCGATATGCTCGGCAGCTCGGTCAACAACAGCATGGTCGAGCTTTCCAAGAACGGCACGAAGTTCACGGTTGTCAGCGGTTTCAACATCCCGCTGGCGCTCACGCTCGCTATGAGCCCCGCCCCCGTCAAGGGCACCGAGCTCGCGGCCCTCATCAACGAGGCCCGCACTGGTCTGACCAACCCCAACGCACCGGTCGAGGCCGTCGCGGCTCCCGCCGAGAAGGCCAAGGCGTCCCGTCACAGCTCCGGTCCCGCCAAGATCGTCCTCGCACGTCTTGACTACCGTCTGCTGCACGGTCAGGTCGTCTTTACCTGGACCACCAAGGTTCAGGCCGAGCGCATCATCGTCGTCGACAACGCTGCCGCCAACGATGACATCAAGAAGGGCGCTCTTAAGCTGGCCAAGCCCCAGGGCGTGCGCCTGAACGTCTTCACCGTCGAGCGTGCCCTCGCCAAGATGGACAAGCTCAACACCCTCGGCGAGCGCGTCATGTTCGTCTTTGGCAACACTGCCGAGATGCTGCAGTTCTGCCAGGGCTACAAGCTCGACGCCATCAACCTGGGCGCTACCGCCAACCACGACGGTGCCGATCAGGTCGGCGGCAAGGACAGCTCCGTCTTCTTCGACGCCACGCAGAAGGCCGACATCAACCAGCTGCTCGACATGGGCATCAAGCTCTATGTCCAGCAGACCCCCACGTATCAGAGCGTCGACATCGACGCCAAGCTGTAGTCAACCAGGCTTTTGCCTGACTGAAAGGAGAAGGGTATGAATACGTTCATCAGTGCGGTGCTCGTCGGCCTCGTCGGCGTGTTCTGCATGTGGGACTCCCGCCTGCTCGGTCGTCTTAACTTCGAGCAGCCCCTCGTTGGCGCTACGCTCGTCGGTCTGCTGCTGGGCGATGTGCCCACCGGCCTTGCCGTCGGTGCCGCCGTCGAGCTCGTGTCCATGGGCCTGGTGCAGGTCGGTGCTGCCGTTCCGCCCGATATGGTCCTGGGCGGCATCGTGGCCGCTGCCTTTGCGTGCCTGACCGATGCTTCCGCCGAGACCGCCATGACGATCGCCATCCCGGTCGCCGTCCTGGGTCAGCTCCTCGGCATCGTGTTCCGTTCCATCATCGCCGCCCTCACCCATGTGGCAGATAGCGCGATCGATAACGGAAAGTTCAAGACTGCCTACCGTATGCACATCTGCGTCGGCACTGGTCTGTACGCCGTCATGTACTTCCTGCCGATCTTCCTCGCCGTCTTTGTTGGCACCGACCTGGTTCAGGCCATCGTCAACATGGTCCCCGAGTGGCTGTCCACTGGTCTTAACGTTTCGACCAAGATCATGACCGCCTACGGCTTGGCCCTGCTGCTCACCATGATGATCAAGAAGGGTATGACTCCGTTCCTGTTCATCGGCTTCCTGCTCGCCGCTTACCTCAACCTGTCCGTCATCGCGGTCGCTCTGATCGGTGTGTGCCTGGCTGTCGTCTTCATGGGCTTCAAGTTCAACGGTTCCCATGCAGCCGCCGGTGTCGATTCCGACTACGATCCGCTCGAAGACGACGAAGACTAAGGAGGAACACACTATGGCAACCGCAACCAAGGACGTGTCCCTGAACAAGAAGGTCAGCCAGTTCTTCTGGCGCTCCTGGGCCATCCAGGCCTCTTGGAACTACGAGCGTCAGATGAACATGGGCTTCCTCTATGGCATGGTTCCCACGCTCGATCGCCTCTATCCGGATGAGTCCGACCCCAAGCAGCTCGCTGCCAAGAAAGAGGCTTACCGCCGTCACATGGCGTTCTACAACTGCACTCCGCAGACGAGCGCTTTCGTCCTGGGCCTCGCCGCCTCCATGGAGGAGGAGTACGCCAAGGATCCCGAGAACTTCGATCCCGATTCGATCAACGCGGTCAAGACCTCCCTCATGGGCCCGCTTTCCGGTATTGGTGACTCCTTCTTCCAGGGCACCATCCGCGTTATCGCCTTTGGTCTGGGCGTTCAGCTGGCTCAGCAGGGCTCCATCATGGGCCCGATCCTGGCCATGCTCATCTCCATCGTGCCTTCCGTGCTGATCACGTGGTTCGCAGCCAAGATGGGCTATCAGGGCGGCCACGAGTACCTGAGCAAGCTTCAGGGCGGCGACCTCATGGAGAAGCTCATGTATGTCTGCGGCATCGTGGGTCTTATGTCCGTGGGCGGCATGATCGCAACGCTGATCGGCGCCACCACCCCGCTGCAGTTCGCTGACGGCACCGTCGTGATCCAGGACATCCTGGACGGCATGATGCCCCAGATGATTTCCCTTGGCCTCACCGGCCTTATGTACTGGCTCATCAAGAAGAACGTCAACACCGGTTGGCTTCTTGTGATCGCCATCGTGGGCGGCATCGCCCTCTCCGCGGCCGGCATCCTGGCCTAGTCGCGCCCAAGCGTCTAACCGCTTTCCCCGGGGAGCCTGCCTGGCATCCCATACCCCAGGCAGGCTTCCATCCCTAAATGTGTCAAAGGGACAGTCCCTATGTCACATCTTCAATGGGCCGGCGACTCGGTCCAAATCACGGTAATCCTGCGCACGTCCGGCAAAGTGGCGCCGCAAAAATCGAAAGGAATGTGTCAGATGTACGAGATCGACCTTAACCTCCCTAAGCAGATCGTCGCTGACGTCCTGTCCAACCACGAGATCCACAGCGTCGCCTTCGTTGGCTGCGGCGCTTCCATGTCCGACCTTTACCCCGCCAAGTACTTCCTGGCCAACAACACGGACAAGCTGAACGTTCAGATCTTCACCGCAAACGAGTTCAACTACGACACGCCCTCCTGGGTCAACGAGCACACCTTCGTGATCACCTGCTCCCTCGGTGGCTCCACGCCCGAGACCGTCGAGGCCAACAAGACCGCTAAGAAGCACAACTGCCCGGTCGTCTCCCTCACCAACAAGGCCGGCTCCGCTCTGACCGTCGACGCCGACCACGTCATCATCCACGGCTTCCACGCCAACTACGCTGCCAAGTGCGAGAAGCCCGGCTATGCCATCGCTCTTGCTCTCGAGATCCTTCAGCAGACCGAGGGCTATGACCACTACGAGGACATGATCACCGGCCTCACCAACGTCTTCGACCTCTGCGAGAACGCCGCTCAGTCCTGCAAGAAGCTCGCCAAGAAGTTCGCCGAGGACTTCAAGGACGACAAGATGATCTACTTCATGGCTTCCGGTGCCTCCGAGAAGATGGCTTATTCTCACGCCGCCTTCCTGTTCACCGAGATGCAGTGGATCGACGCCGCCGCCTACAACACCGGCGAGTACTTCCACGGCCCGTTCGAGGTTTCCACCGAGGGTAAGCCCTACGTCTTCTTCATGTCCGATGGCGCTACCCGTCCGATGGACGCCCGCGCCCTCACCTTCCTTAAGCGCATGGGCGCCAAGGTCGCTCTGATCGACTCCAAGGACTACGGCCTGGCTGACGCCGTGCCCGCGAGCGTCGTCACCTACTTCAACCCGCTGCTGCACCTCGCCGTTATGCGCGAGTACGGCAACCAGATCGCCGAGGCCCGTCAGCACCCGCTGACCATGCGTCGCTACATGTGGAAGCTTTCCTACTAATCACAAGTAAGTAGACCTTACGGGTTGATTGAGAGGGGATGGGGTTTTCGCCCCGTCCCCTTTTTTGCTTTGGGGGCGTGTTTGTCGCGCCGCAAACCCCAGATAAAACCTACCAAAATAAACCTGTCCCTTTTTGGCAGGTGGAAGGAGGAGCGTATGATCAAGGCAGTGCTGTTTGACATGGACGGCGTGCTGGTCGATACCGAGTGGTTCTACAACCGTCGCCGCGTGGCGTTTATGGAAGAGAAGGGGTTCCACTTTGACGAGATCCCCGACCTTTCGGGGTCTAACGAGCCGGCCATTTGGAAGTCGCTGGTGCCCGACGATGTTGAGCTGCGTGAGCGCCTGCGCGTGGAGTACAAGCAGGTCTACAGCCCGCACCACCCCGTTCCGTATGCCGAGCTTCTCAACGAGCAGACGGAGCCGGTGATGCGTGAGCTGCATGAGCGCGGCGTGAAGTGTGCCATCGCGAGCTCGTCCTATCGCGAGCTGATCGACGAGCTGGTGGAGATTGCCGGCATCGCCGACGTGCTGGACTACACCATCAGCGGTCACGAGTGCAGTGCGTTTAAGCCCGACCCCGAGATCTACCAGCGTGCCATGGAGGCGCTGGGGGTGGAGCCTTCCGAGTGCCTGGTTATCGAGGATTCGCCTCTGGGCATCGAGGCTGGCAAGCGCTCTGGCGCCCGCGTCCTGGCGCTGCGTCCGCACGAGGGCGTCAACCTGGACCAGTCTGCCGCCGACGTTGTCATTGACAATCTGTGTGATATCCTACCTGCCATTTAGGGACAGGTTTATTTTGGCAGGTTTTATCTGGGCAAATGCCGAATTCGCCGTGAAGGGATCGCTCTCTTCACGGCGTTTTTCTTTTGAGCGGCCTCACGGTCCTTCTGATGGTTGTCGAGAGAGGGTGAATTGAGGCGCCCCCGCACGCTCCATGCTACAATCGCGGGCATGCCCCACAACTATATCTGCCTTCGAAAGGAGCCTGCGTGGCGGATGCCATCGATCAGCTCACGGACCGCGTGCTCGTACTCGGCCGCCTCACCATCGTCCGCCGTGCCATTACTGCCGTGGCAGTCACGGTCTCTGCCGTTCTCCAGACATTCCTGATCCAGGCGTTCATTTGGCCCGCTGACCTGCTTCCGAGTGGTCTTACCGGCGTCGCGGTCCTTCTCGATCGCGTTACCTCGCTAGGTGGCGTTCACATTGACATCTCGCTCGGTATGCTCGCACTCAACATCCCCGTGGCGCTCCTATGCTGGAACGGCATTAGCAAGCGCTTCGTCATCTTCTCGATGATGCAGGTCGTGCTCTCGTCGCTGTTCCTCAACGTTTTTCACTTCGCTCCATTTTTGGGCGACAAGATCATGCTCATCATTTTTGGCGGCGTGGTCTCGGGCCTGGGTGCTGCCATCGCGCTTAAGTCCGGCGCATCCACCGGCGGTACCGACTTTATCGCGTTGTGGGTCTCCAACCACACGGGCAAGACCATCTGGGGCGTCATCTTTGGCTTCAACTGCTTTATCCTGGCAATCTTTGGTTTTATGTTTGGCTGGGACAAGGCGGCGTATTCCATTGTGTTCCAGTTTATTTCGACCAAGACCATCGACAGTTTCTATCATCGCTACGATCGTGTGACGCTGCAGATCACGACGCGTAAGGCAGACGAGGTCATGACTGCCTACGTAAACCATTTTCAGCACGGCATTAGCTGCGCCGAGGTCGTCGGCGGATACAGCCGCGAGAAGATGTACCTGCTGCACACCGTTGTCTCGACCTACGAGAGCCAGGACATTATCAGGCTGGTATGCGAGGTTGATCCCGGCGCCGTGATCAACGTGTTCCACACGCTCAACTTTGTGGGCGGTTGGTGGGGTGGTCATGTCGACGAACCCATGCCCACGGCCGTTCCCGATCCCGACAAGCCCGCACGCATGGCCAGCAGGCAGGTGCGCCTCAGCGAACAGGACAGCCTGCAGCAGGACGACGGCAAGTAAGGTATTTGGCATTTTGCCGGCTCTGCTCAATCCTGTCCCTTTTTGGTAGGGAGGGTGTATCGTTTTATCGTTATGAGGTAACATAAAACTAGACGTTATATACGTATTTGTTATCCCGATATTTCGATAAGAGTGATTAGATATGCCTGCACCCAAAAATGCGCCGCTGTACCAGCAGATTTACGACGAAATCAAGGATGCGATCGAGAAGGGTGTTTATGCACCCAAGGAGCGTATCCCGTCCGAGCTTGAGCTTGCCGAGCAGTACGAGGTGAGCCGTATTACGGTGCGCCGCGCCGTAGAGGAGCTGTGTTCCGATGGCTATCTGGTTAAACAGCAAGGCCGTGGCACGTTTGTCTCCACGCCGCACATCAACCGCCAGTTTCATGCCTCGACGCTGCAGACGTTTACCGCGCTGTGTGCCGACAATGGCATGAAGGCCGGCGCGCATGTAATCGATCGCCAGATCGTTCCGGCGCGCCAAAACGAGATGGAGTTCTTTGGCCTGCAGAAGGATGCGCTGCTGCTGCATATCAAGCGCGTGCGTACGGCCGACGGCGAGCCCATCTTTGAGGAGAACATCTTTGTGCCCTTTGACGCATATCGTGAGCTGTTGACGGCCGATCTTGAGGACAAGTCGATTTTTGCCGAGGTCGAGCGTGTTGGTGGAACGCCGATTGCCTCGGTTGGCTACCGCACGGTCGAGGCCGTTCGCGCCAATGCCGAGCAGGCGGCCGAGCTGGGCATCGCTCCGCACGATCCGCTGCTCAACCTGCGTGCCGGCTTTACCGGTCCCAATGGCGAGCCGGTTTTGCTCGGCAAGCAGTACTACGTGGGCAGCCGCTACGTCATGGTCATATAAGTTACGCGGTTTTACCAAACCGCGTAACGGCTCGACGCTACGCCTTTGGTTCCGCCGTTCTAACGAACGGCGGACCGATCGACGCTGCAAACGCCCCTAAGCGGCAATCTGCCTTTCAACTTCAAAGGCGCGACCAGAAGGTCAGCGCCTTTTCATTTCACGGCACCTTGGCTCAAATGACGGGCGCTCGCTGGCGTTGCCAAAACATCGGCGTTGCCTTGATTCGGGCAGCTAATTT
>NZ_JBNPKM010000019.1:0-23348 GCF_050312955.1 Collinsella sp. SGI.241 | reverse complement strand
TCTCATCCGGTCCGACCGGGCCGCGCGGCAAGGAGATATATTGCCAGACCGCGAAGCGATGTGGGACGTCAATTCCACTCTTCATAAGTCCTACACAATATATCGCTTTCTATATAAGTAATAGAAAGGCTGGTGCAGAAATACTGCACGTATCAGATGATGACCCTTCGGTTAAGAGATATATAAAAATCGGTCACCTGTAAGTGTCTATCTACCCGCGCTTTTGCTATATAAACCAGCGCCTTAGATAAAAAGAGGGAGCGCCGCGCACAGCGAGACACTCCCCTAGCGATTCAAGAGAATCAATTAGGCCTCGAGAGCCTTCTTGGCGATGGTAGCCAGCTCGTTGAAAGACTCGATGTCCTCGTAAGCCATCTGAGCCAGGACCTTGCGGTCGAGCTCGATACCGGCGACCTTCAGGCCGTGCATGAACTGAGAGTAAGAGATGTCGTTCAGGCGAGCAGCAGCGTTGATACGGGTGATCCAGAGAGAGCGAATCTCGCGCTTCTTATTGCGGCGGTCACGGTACTGATACTGCAGAGAGTGCTGGACCTGCTCTTTAGCATGCTTGTAAGTACGCGAAGCGGCACCGTAGTAACCCTTCGCACGGTGCATAACGGTACGGCGCTTCTTCTTGGCGGCAACAGCGCGCTTAATACGTGCCATGTTCTATCAACTCCTAGACGGTTAAACGAAAAACGGGAACGCTAACTTACGCGAGACGCGACTTGATGACCTTGCGGTCGGCAGCGGCGATCTCGGTCTCCTGACGGAAGCCACGCTTACGCTTGGTGGACTTCTTGCTCAGGATGTGGCTCTTGAAAGCCTTGGCGCGCATAAGCTTGCCGGTACCAGTCTTGCGGAAACGCTTCTTGGTGCCGCTGTGGGACTTCATCTTAGGCATGAAATACTCCTTAATCGGTTACAGAACACTAGTTACTTAGTATCACTTGCCGCTTTATCCTCATCAAAGGCGCCCTTAATCGGGGCGAGCAGCATAAGCATGTTACGGCCTTCCATCTTAGGCTTGGACTCGACCGTAGCGTAAGGCTTAAGATCCTCAGCGAGACGCTCGAGAACGTTAAGACCCTGCTCCGGGTGAGCCATCTCACGGCCGCGGAACATGATGGTGATCTTAACGCGTGCGCCCTTCTTGAGGAAACGCAGAACGTGGCCCTTCTTGGTCTCGTAGTCGCCAACGTCGATCTTGGGTCGGAACTTCATTTCCTTAACCTCGACCTTGGACTGGTTCTTACGAGCAGCCTTGGCCTTCATGGCCTGCTGGTACTTGAACTTACCGTAGTCCATGACCTTGCAGACCGGCGGCTCCGCGTTGGGAGCGATCTCGACAAGGTCGAGACCCTGATCGTCGGCGACGCGCTGGGCATCGCGGATGGCGAACAGGCCGAGCTGAGAGCCATCGACGCCAATCAAACGGCACGAAGATGCAGTGATCTCGTCGTTGATGCGGGTGTCATCAGACTTAGCTATTTTCCCTACCTCCATTCATAAAAAAATAACCCGGCGCTTTTTTGCAACCAGGTCGTACACATAGACATCCTCGATATGAGGAAGAGAATCTAAGTTGTATGACCAGTCAGCTGCTCATTGGCGCCAAAAGGTGGGAACCCTCGGGTTCCTCTTTAGGGCATTGCGGAAACAACGCCTTGGCGATAATAACACGTACCGCTCGTTATCACATTACGTACACGAAAAAGGGGGCCTTAACCCCCTTGAACGCTCTTTTGCATGTATGGTGCCCGAGGCGAGACTCGAAGGGCCTTCGCTTCGCGAAGCCCCGGGCTTCGGGCGCATGGCGCCCTCGCCACGCTCCGCTACAAACAGGCCACAGGCCTGTTTGCTTAACGCTCCGCGCGCTCACGCGAGTTCGGCACGAAAAAGGGGGCCTCGACCCCCTTGAACGCTCTTTTGCATGTATGGTGCCCGAGGCGAGACTCGAACTCGCACGTTGTTGCCAACGGTGGATTTTGAGTCCACTGCGTCTGCCAATTCCGCCACTCGGGCACGTATTGCGTGAGTTAGTTTATCACAGCTTTCCGTAGATTAGTCCGAAAATGGAACTTCGAGCATTTCGATGAGTTCGACCGTGCGGAGCATCTCGCGCTGGCGGCATCCGCGACCGTCGACCGAGGCCTCGCCCATCTGGTTATCGTAGGGGTCCTCACGCATACCGTCAAAGACGGGTTCAAACTCTGCCTGGAACCGACAGTTTGCCACCATGCGCCATGGATCGAGGTTGCCAAAGTAGTGGCGGCGGCGCCATTCCTCCCCCATCCTGCGTGCCGAGGATCCAAACGAGACATCGGCGTTAAGCCAACCCGTCTGCGGTGTATAGAACTCCGCCCAGTCATGCGAGCCTACCGAGTCGGGCGCAACGTACAGGCCGCTCTGCCAACGTGCGGGCACGCCGGCGATGCGGCACATGGTGATAAACGTGAGTGCCATAACACCGCAGTCACCGCGAAGCGAATGCGCGCAGTCATCGGCGATAGAGCCCAGAAGCAGATACGGTGGCTGGTATCGATAGTCGATATGATGCGTCAAATAATCATAGATAGCCCGAGCGCGGTCGAGCTGATCCTCGAGACCATCGATAACATGTTCGGTCAGCTGCTGCAGATACGGCGTGAATGCAATATGCGGTCGGTCCTCGGAAATATCCTTGGGCAGCGGCGCGTCCATACACGGATGCGCCGGAAGCGCTCCCCCGTAGATATCGCAATAAGCGGCATCAATCAGATAACGATAGGTCACTGAGAACGATCGATCAGCCGAGGAAACCCACGAGGCGGTACGCGCCAAAGCGTTCGCGGGAGCAAGGACCCCCTCCGGCGTCATATCGAGAATCTCGATATGAGACTGCTGGCGGCAGGCTGCGGCAACGGGAAGCCACGCGCGAACGGCCTCCCCCTCCAGAGCACCGGGAACAGACACGGATGCTTTAAGCGTAATGGCACGAGACAGCCCGCCCTGTGATTCCATCTTCTTAAGCATCTGGTTGCGCAGCGCAGTTCCATCAGTAGAATCGGGACGCAGGCCCGGAACCTCCTTGGGATACACACGCAAAGAATCAAGGAAGTTGTCGAGAACGAACAGTTCACCATCGATAAAGCGCCAGTCGATGCGCTTGCGATCGATCAGGTCGTCAAACTGATCCTCGGTAAACTCCGGCCACTCCTCGCGGATCATCGCAATAGCCTGATCGCGCGACACCGAAAAATGAAACGACGTCTCGATCATGCGATACCGCTCGGCACGAACGCAAGCGGCCAACGAGGGATCAGGGCCCTGCTCCAAAAGACGGTCGCAAGCCGCAACAGCCTGCGCCAGGTACCCGGCGTCCTTGAGACGAAGGATCTCAGGTGGCAATCCAATGTCGAGATGACGAAAATCATCGCAACAAACATTAACAGAGCAGCCAACGGGGCCCTCGGCAACAACCTTTCCATCGGCAGGCAAAACATTAACGACAGCCATAACCACTCCCACGCAGAACGACAACCCGAGACCATTGTACCGACATAAAAAGAAAGCCCCAACAAGGGAGCCATCAACACCGCTGAGCGGTAGTCAAATAAATAATTCAGCCCAGTAACCCTGTAGCGAGTTAACGAAGGAGGCCCCGTTCACCCGGAGCTTTTCCCATTGCGCGACTTCTGGCAAAGCCAGTAGCCATCTTAATTCAGCCCAGTAACCCTGCGGCGTTAAACAAAGGAAGCCCCGTCCCCCGGAACTGTTTCCTTGGCGCGACTTCTGGCGAAGCCAGGTGAGCGCAAAGGAAACAGTGTAGGGGGACGGGGCTTCCGGCGGGTAGTTTAGCGACGCTTACGCCTTGTTGACGGAGCCAAACTCCTCCATGAGCTCCTTAGTGCGGGCAACGATGGCCTCGCGACCAGGCTTCAGGAGCTTGCGGGGGTCATAGCCCTTGCCCTGCTGATCCTTGCCAGCCTCAACGTACTCACGCGTGGCGGCAGCGAAGACAAGCTGCAGGTCGGTGTTGACGTTGATCTTGGAGATGCCCAGGGAGATGGCCTTCTTGATCTGATCCTCGGGGATGCCGGTACCACCGTGCAGAACGAGGGGCAGGTCGCCGGTCTGAGCCTTGATCTCGCTCAGACGCTCGAAGGAAAGACCGGCCCAGTCGGCGGGATACACGCCGTGGATGTTGCCGATGCCGCAGGCGAGGAAGTCGACGCCCAGGTCAGCAATCTGCTTGCACTCAGCGGGGTCAGCGAGCTCGCCGTTGGAGGTCACGCCGTCCTCGGTGCCGCCGATGCCGCCGACCTCGGCCTCGATGGACATGCCCTTGGAATGGGCAAGCTCAACGAGCTCCTTGGTGCGATCGAGGTTAAGCTGGAAGGTTTCCTCGTGAGAGCCGTCATACATGATGGACGTGAAGCCGGCCTCGATGCACTTGAAGCAGTCCTCGTAAGAACCGTGATCGAGGTGAAGGGCGACGGGAACGGTAACACCCGTGGCCTCGACGGCAGCCTTGACCATGTCGGCGCAGACCTTGAAACCGCCCATCCACTTAGCGGCACCAGCGGTGCACTGAAGGATCAGCGGAGACTTGGCCTCCTCGGCGGCCTGGAGAATAGCCAGAGTCCACTCGAGGTTGTTGGTGTTGAAGGCACCGAGAGCATACTTGCCGGCCTCGGCCTTCTTGAGCATGTCTGCTGCGTTGACGAGCATAAAAGAAACCTCCTGTAAGGTTGCTCCGATAACGCATGAGATTTTACCACGGCGTACCCGAGCGTAAACGTTCGTTTGTTCACGAATATCGTCCAAACAGACTTTTTTTGACCGTTTGCCCTACGGAATCGGCCCGTTGGGGAAAATATCTTGACGTTTGGACACTTCTCGTGCTTAAGCAGCTGACTACAAAGCTACATCTGCATGAAAGGGTTCTGCATGAGCTCGCGCGCCATAGTGGTCGAATCACCATGCCCCGTTAAACAAACGGTATCGGCTGGAAGCAGTTGGGCGAGCTTGGAAAGCGAGCGCAGAATCGCCGCCTCGTCTCCACCGGCGAGATCGGTGCGGCCGTGGCTGCCCGGGAACAGGGTGTCGCCAACAAAGGCGATGCTTCCCTGCTCGGTGGCGGCGAACAAGACAATGCCACCCGGTGTGTGACCGGGCGTCTCGATCACCTGCAGGCAGATATCACCCAATTCAATCGTATCGCCCTCAGCAAGCAATCGCGTCGGCTCGCCCGGATCGGGCGTATCGATGCCCCACATCGCTCGCTGCTCCTCGATATTCTCACGAGATACCAACACGTCCTTCGCACCTAACTCATATAGGAAACCCTTACCGACGGCGGCTCGCGCTCCGGCAACGCCACCTACGTGATCGGCATGGCCATGGGTGCAGACAGCGCCTAGCACGTGCGCGTCAGGATGCTTGGTATAGATATGTTCCACAAGACGCTCACCTTCCCAGGCCGGATCGATAATCAGGCATTCGCCGCTCGAGATTACGGCGTAACTGTTGGTCTGAATGGGGCCGTTTACAAGCGCCTCAATCGAAGCCGTACCCCGAGGGGTTAAGTCCAAAGCTGCAGTGACCATGAGCACGTCCTCCTTCTACAAGCGTCGAGGCATCAAACGATGCCTCGAACGTAGCCAATATCATTACCGTTGTGCGTTCGTCACGCCTATACGCGACGCTTAAGCTGAGCCCCACCCTCGCCAGGCATCAGACGTCGTGCGTCATAGACCGAGTCAACACTGCTGATGGATGCCAGCAGCGGATCCAGACCACTCGCATCCGAAATCTCGACCATAAAGCGCAGGGTCGCAATGCCCTCGCGGTTGGTCGAGGTAGCGGCGGAAAGGATATTTCCGCCTGCATCGCCAATGGCGATGGTGACATCCTTGAGCAAGCCCATACGATCCAAGCACTCGACCACGATCTCGACCTGGAAAAGCGTATCGGCAGCACCATCCCACTCCACGTCAATCATGCGCTCGGGGTGTTCCATGAGACCCTTGACGTTGGGGCAGTTGGCACGATGCACCGAGACGCCTCGACCGCGCGTGATAAAGCCCACGATGTCGTCGCCCGTCACCGGATTGCAGCAATGCGCCAGACGAACCAGCAGGCCGCTGTTGCTCTCGCCCTTGACGATAATGCCGTTACTTGCACTCTTGCCACGCTTTTGCGGTTTGCGGTTGGAACCGCGGGCAGGCTGCTTGACGACCTCAGCGATGGCTTCGGCCTTGGTGAGCTGCTCCTCGGGCTTGGGATCCAAGATTTGCTCGACCTTATTGCCCACAGCGCGCGGGGCGACCTTGCCCGCGCCAACGGCTGCGAACAGGTCCTCGAGTTGCTTGAAGTTAAACTGCTCCGCCACGGCATTGAGTGCACGCGTGGATCGCGGCGTAGAGATGCCGTACCCGCGCTTGCGCAGGTCCTTGGCCAGCATATCGCGACCGGCAGCAGCGTCATCGTCTTTGGTCGCAGCGGCGAAGTAACGGCGAATCTTTGACTTGGCCGAAGGCGTCTTGACGATCTTGAGCCAATCGCGCGACGGCTTGGAGCTCTTGTTAGTCAGGATCTCGACACGGTCACCCGTCTTGATTTCGTGCGTGAGCGGAGCCACCGCACCGTTGATTTTGGCGCCGACGCAGTGGTTGCCGACCTCGGTATGAACAGCGTAGGCAAAGTCGAGCGGTGTAGAGCCCGCACGAAGCGCCATGACCTCACCCTTGGGCGTAAAGACAAAAATCTCCTGGTCAAACAGGTCGACCTTCAGTGAGTGCAGATATTCTTTGGCATCGGTGATCTCGTCAGAGGCTGCCCAATCGAGCGAGTGCTTGAGCCAGTTAATCTGATCGTCCAGACGCTGTGCGTCGTTGGTCTTGGAGGCAGACGATCCGCCCGATTTCTTATATAGCCAGTGGGCGGCGATGCCGTACTCGGCCTGCTCGTGCATCTCGTAGGTTCGAATCTGAATCTCGAGCGGACGGGCCGTGGGGCCGATAACCGTCGTATGGAGCGATTGGTAGTTATTGACCTTGGGCATAGCGATATAGTCTTTAAAACGACCGGGCATGGGATGCCACAAAGTATGCACGGCACCAAGCGTGGAATAGCAATCGCGCACCGAATGGGTGATGACGCGCAGCGCCACCAGATCATAAATCTCGGAGAACTCCTTGCCCTTGCGCTTCATCTTTTGATAGATGGACCAATAGTGCTTGGAACGACCGTTGATCTGAAAACCCTCAAGGCCAATGCGGTCGAGCTCATCGGTAAGCGTCTTGATAGTCTCGGCCAGAAAGCGTTCGCGAACCTCGCGTGACTCTGCCACCATGCGGGCGATGCGCTGGTAAGCGTCGGGTTCAAGGTAGAAGAAGGACAGATCCTCGAGTTCCCACTTGATAGAGCTCATGCCCAGGCGGTCGGCCAGGGGCGCGTACACATCCATGGTCTCGCGCGCCTTAAACAGGCGGCGGTCCTCGCGCAGGGCGGCAAGCGTGCGCATATTATGCAGGCGGTCGGCGAGTTTGACGATGATGACGCGAATGTCCTTGGACATGGCGAGGAACATCTTGCGCAGCGTAAGCGCCTGCTTTTCGTCCATGTTGTCGACTTCGATGTTGGTGAGCTTGGTCACGCCGTCGACGAGCTCTGCCACGGTTTCGCCAAACAGACCCGAAACATCGGCAAGCGAGGTATCGGTATCCTCGACGGTATCGTGCAGCAATGCAGCGCACACCACATCGCAGTCCATCTTAAGGTCGGCCAAAATGATAGCCACCTCGACGGGATGGTTAATGTACATCTCACCCGAGCGCCGCTTTTGGTTGCAGTGCTTCTCGGCAGCAAAGCAGTAGGCCTGCTCCACCTTGGAGAAGTCATCCTCACTCATATATTTAAGGCACAGGCGCTCCAGCTTGTCGTAGCTGTCCGCCATAATCTCGGGCGGCAGATCATCGGCATGCGTATAGTGCTCCATCTCCGAAAAGGGCTGGAGGGCGGAATCATGGGCGGTACGGGCTGCGGCATCCATCGAGGTCCCCTTCCCTAGGCCCGCGGTACGATCGGGCGGTTAATTTTGGTAAGCATATCAGAAGCGCACGAATCGAGTGCCCAACTCCGGAAAGCCGAGAACTCCATGCGCGAGCGCAAGCCCTCCAAATAGCGGATCGACCTGCTCAACTGCACGCGCCCGGGGTTTTCGGTCATCGCGATGCGACGGGTATCGTCAAACCCCGAAACGTGACAGAAACCGAGCTCTTCGAAGATTCCCAAGCCGCTTGCCACCGAACGCTCATCGACCGGCGTGCGCGCGTCGATTGCAAGGCACATCTGCGCAATGTCGATATCGCTTGCGCAGAATGAATCGTCCCCCGTCTTGCCACGATTGGAGCGCCACATGGTCTGCAGCGCCCGATAGAGCGTGACAAGCTCATCGCGCTCGGGCGCGTAACAATCGAGCAGGCGCTCATTAATACGAGCGTCACGAGACGAATAGAGCAGGTGAATCACGGCAGGCTGCCCATCGCGGCCGGCACGGCCACTCATCTGGTTAAACTCAATCGCGCCAAACGGCATGTGGTAGAGCACGACATGGCGGATATCGGGCAGGTTGACGCCCTCACCGAAGGCCGAGGTTGAAACGATGCAGCTCAGGCTGCCATCTCGAAACGCCTCCTCGACGCGTCGGCGATCGGAACGCGCAAGCCCGGCGTTATAGAACGCGATATGGGTCGCGCAGTCGGGCACACGTTTGCGCAACGTCTTGGCGAGCGCCACGGACTGGTCGCGCGAGTTCACGTAGATGACGGTCTTCTCCCCCGTCGCAACGATCGAAACCAGGCGATTTTCACGGCTCGCAAGGTCACGATCGTCCTCGAGTTGTAGGTTCTCGCGAACGGTCTCGTCGACCACCGTGCTGGTAATCGGCAATACGCGAGCAAGCTCTGCCACAACTGGAGCCGTCGCGGTAGCCGTTGCCGCCATGACAACGGGGTCGCCCAGGGCTTTAAGAATATCGGGCATATCGAGGTATGCACTCCGGTCACCACCCTTAGCAAGACCGGCATGGTGCGCCTCATCGATAACAACGAAGCCAATACGTCCAGAACGCGCAAATCGATCGCGGTGGATAGACAAGAACTCGGGCGTCGTGAGAACGATACCGGTACGACCCGAAGCAAGGCCGGCGAACACGTCATCGCGTACGGCCTCCACGGTCTCGCCAGTCAGCACGCCGACACCAATGCCGAGCGCGGCCATCGTCGAGGAAAGGTGATAGGCCTGATCGGCAACGAGCGAACGCAAAGGATAGACAAAAATGCTCGCACGCCCGCGAAGAACCGCCTCGCGCGCGGCATGCACATGGAAAATCAGAGACTTGCCACGCCCCGTCCCCATAACGGCCAAAACGCTCTGATGGTCGGCAAGCGCGTCGAGTGCCTCGACCTGCGCGCGATGCGGCTGGTTCGAGCCGATAAAGCTATGGATAAGCGAGCGCGTGAGCTCGGTATAAGAAAGCTGGGCGAGCGTCTCGCGTTTACGCGACTCCAGGCGCAGGCCAGAATCCGCCGGTTGCACGCCGCGGCGAAGCTCACATGCCGGATCGTCGATATTGGGCGCCGCGGTATCGCGCACCAAGACATCTTTGATCATGAGCTTGGGCTTCACACGTCCCTGCCAATGCTCGGCCACGGCCTCGAACACCAAGTCGACGGCGCTGTCGCAATTGATGAGCCTATCAATCTGCGGCACGCGGAACATGATGGCCGGCACACTCGCGGCACCATCGGTCGCCACAAAGCGCATGTGCTCGCCGGTTTTGCCCACCACGGCGCGATCGCACATCGTCACGCCCTCGGCGGCCAGAAGCGGCACCTTATTGCCCTGGCCAAACGGCTCAAGACGGGAAATTTGCTCGATGGTCTCGATATTTAGCTCGGAGAGATCAACGGTGGCGGCAACCTCGTCAGTGTCCTCAAAGTCCTCGGCGGGAAGCTCCGATAGCACGGCCGAAAGGCGACGGCGGAACTCATCGAGCTTGGATGCCTCGATGGTCACACCCACCGCACCGGCATGCCCGCCGCGACGAATCAGCAGGTCGGAGCAACGCTCGACGGCGTCGAACAGGTTGATCTTGCCCACCGAGCGGCCCGATCCGCGCGCAACGCCATCCTCGATCGAGAAGAGCAGCGCCGGCACGTGATAGCGATTGGTCAAGCGGCTCGCCACGATGCCCTTGACGCCCTCGTGCCAGCCCTCGCCGCCCACGACGATTGCGCGCCCGCCGTCATAAGTCTCCTCGACCTTCGCCATGGCATCGCGCGTAAGCTCGGCCTCGATCTCGCGGCGTTGGCGATTGATTTCCTCGAGCTCGGCGGCAAGCGCGCTCGCTTCGATGGGGTCGCGGGCAAGCAGCAGGTCGAGCGCCAGCTTGGGATCGGCCATGCGGCCGGCAGCATTCAGACGGGGGATGAGCGAAAACGACAGGCCGTCGGCCGTAATGGTAGAAAGGTCGGCCTTGGCAAGTGCGGCAAGCGCGATATAGCCGGGACGGGCCGTCACGCGCATCTGCTGGATGCCCTCGGCGACCAGTGCGCGATTCTCGGGCGTAAGCGGCATCATGTCGGACACGGTGCCCAGCGCCGCGACCTCTATCAGCGAACGCCAATACGACGGCTTGCCCAAACGCTCGCCCAGGACCTGCACCAGCTTGAGTGCCACGCCGGCACCGGCAAGCTCGCGCGAGGGACCCTTGTCCTCGAGCTTGGGGTCGGTCAGGGGCACGCCCTGCGGCACCTGGTCGGACGGCTCGTGATGGTCCGTGACCACCAAATCGATCCCCAGGCTCTCCAGATAGGAGGCCTCTTCCTTGGCGGCAATGCCGTTATCGACGGTCACGATCAGCTGGGGACGAGCGAGCTCGTTAACGCGGTCGAGCGCCGCACGCGACAGGCCGTAGCCCTCGTCAAAACGATGCGGAATAAACGGCGTGACGTTGGCGCCAAACGAACGCAGCGCCTCGGTCAACAGACAAGTCGACGTAATGCCGTCGACGTCAAAATCGCCAAAGACGGCGATGCGCTCGTGGCTGCGAATAGCACGCTCAACGCGGTCGACGACGACCGCCATACCCGGAATAACGAGCGGGTCCGCCCAGTCGCGATCGAGCGAAGGCGTCAAAAAAAGCTGGCCTTCCTCGATGGATGTAATGCCGTGCGCAACCATAATGCGCGCCACCAGCCCGGGTATGCCCAGGCCAGCCGAAAGCTCCTTTTCGAGCTCGGGGTTTTGCTGAGCGACCGCCCAGCGATGCGTTGTCTTAAGCGATGACATAGGCGCCCACCCCCGATAGGGGCAGGTCGCCGCGATACCTCTCACGGTTCATAGCGATGAGTCCTCTGTGTATGCCCGCTTCGGCAGGCAAATCTGTTGAACGGATTTATTATACCGTGCGGCGCGGACGCACAACGTCCAGCACGCCGTGGTTTCGATAAACGAGGGCGGTAATACCCTCGAAATAATCGAGCGTTTCAGCCACACGGACGCATGCGAGCGTCTAGCATATCCATTCAAAACGGATTCACGAGCAAAGGGAGTCACAAGCGCATATGAAGCAATGGGTTGGACTGGGTAAGTTCCTCGCGGGGCATATGCAGATCATCGTTCCGATTTGCGTGACGCTCGGCGTGCTCTTTCCCCAGCAGATCGGCGTACTCAAGCCCATCGTCCCCACCCTGTTTGCCTTTATGACGTTCCAAGGTGCCCTCAGCAACACCTTCCATCAGGTAGCCGAAGTATTCCGCCGTCCGCTGCACCTGATTTTGGCGCTGCTGGTCTCGGCGGTGCTTATTCCCATAACAGCCTATGCCATGGGGTCGCTGTTCTTTGGCTCCAACCCCAACCTAGTCTGCGGTATCGTGCTCGAGTACAGCGTACCTGTGGCAGTCACTGCCTTTATGTGGATTAGCATGTTCGGCGGCAACGGCCCGCTCGCGCTCACCATCATCCTGACGTCCTCGGTTATCTCTCCCGTTACGATTCCGCTCACGCTTAAGCTCTTGCTGGGCGCCACCGTCTCGATCGACGTGCCGGGCATGATGCAGAACATGGCCTTCATGATCGCTATCCCCGCCCTGCTCGGCATCGTGATTAACGAACTCACGCGCGGATGGGGACACGAGAAGCTCTCCCCCGCGCTCTCGCCCGCCTGCAAGTTCATGATGATGGGTGTTATCGCGTCGAACTCCACCGCCATGAGCGAGTACGTGCTGCACATGAACGCGGTGCGCTTGGAAGTCGCCCTCTTTATTTTGATCTTCGCCATCAGCGGCTTTGTCGTCGGTATTCTGGTCGCCCGCGCACTGCATCTGCCGTATAGCGAAACGACTACCATGTGCTTTACCTGCGGCATGCGCAACATCTCTTCGGGCGCCGTCATCGCCACGCAATACTTTCCGGGCGAAGTCGTATTTCCCGTCATGTGCGGAACGCTGTTTCAGCAGGTACTTGCCTCGCTTATCGGGCATCTCTTTGAGCGTCTAACCGGCGAGGAGCGCGCTGCTCAGCGCAAGCGCGTCGAGGCCGGCCGCGACGCCATGGCACGCTAGGCTGTCCGCATTACGCGGGTGTTAGTCTTGCTATACGAGCGTTTCCAGATGCGCGCGCAGGCGCTCAGCATCGATATCGAGCGTCGTCTCGGCATTGACCTGGGCCAAACGATAGCCGACAAAGTAGGGCGAAACCACCCAACGCGGCAGCGCCTTGGCAATGGTCCGACCGCCCAGGTGATAGAAGAACAAGTTGTACGACTCTGCACGGCCACCGTGGTGCTCGTTTAGGATATAACGCAGAGCTACCTGGATCGCATCGGCGAAGAGATCCGCCTCGGCTTGGTCCCGCGTGTCATCGCTGGCGGCGATTCCCCGCGGAGCTGAAACGTTGACCTCAAAGAACCCCATAATCGGTTCGGTTGAGATGTTGACCGCAATTCTCCCCTGTTGCCAGACATTGATGCCTTCGAAATTGGCGGAAGTCAGCGAAGCATAGCCGTCTTCCTGCTCCAAACCCACAATCTGCATGTGCGGATGAACGAGACTACCGCCCGAGAGCGGACCCTTGTTCTTGTACATGAGCACGCTTCGATACTGCCGTGAATCGATCATCTGCTGCCAGCAACCCAGGGCAAACCGCATCACATGATGCAGCTCGTCCGGCGCATAGGTCACCAGGTCTGCGTCGTGGTCGGCCGACTCGATCAGCACGGTTTGACGGGTGGCGCGCAGGGTCTTGAACTTATTCTCGAGCCAGATACAGTCACCGTCGCGCCGGATGATATTGGCGAGTTCCTCGGTATCGCAAAAGGGGCACGCGGTGCCAGGGCGCCGGTTGTCGTCGGGCTTCCCGCTCGCCTGCTGAACGTCAAATACCAGGGGCACGGGTTATACCTCCAGCGGCACGATCTTGGTGCCATGGAGCTCGGAGACGCCCAGTGCCGCAGCCACGGTATCGCGGTTGGCCGTGGAAATGCCGCCGCCGGGAAGGATGGTCAGGCGATCGTCCGCGTAGTCGATAAGGTGCGACAGATGCTCCAGGTTGTCCTCAATCGGCGTGCCGGCGGCACCGCCATGCGTCAGGATGCGCGTTATGCCGCAGTCGGCGAGCGTGTCAATCGCGTCGAGCTGAGCCTCGGGCGAGAGCTGGTCAAACGCCATGTGAAAGGTGATGTCGAGGGATTCGCGCTTGCACTCCTCGGTCGCGCAGCCCGCAGCCATCACAAGGGCGCCCAACGCAAGTTCATCGAGCGCCCATCCGCCGGCACAAGGCTTGCAGCAGCCAAAGACCAAGCCATCGACGCCGGCGCTTACGGCAAGGCCCAAGTCCATCTCCATCATGCGCAGCTCGTCCTGGTTGTAGTGAAAGTCGCCGCCACGCGGACGGATCATGCACATCACCCGTGCATCGTGCTCGCGAGCATAGCTGGTCGTAGCGCTGATAACGCCGGCCGAGGGCGTGGTGCCACCAACCGCAAGGTTGTCGCACAGCTCAATGCGTCCCGCACCGGCCGCAATGGCCGCCGGCACCCGCTCAAAGTTCTCGGCACAAAACTCGTACAGCATAGATAGACCCCCAGATGACACTTCTATTTCCACACGGCATTGTCGCACTTTAAATACCAAGCCAACGGATCATTTCAAAAGGGGCGCCGACCGAGTTGGTCAGCGCCCCTATTACTGGATGGATTAACCACCAAGATAAGCTTTGCGGACGTTGTCGTCGTGCAGCAGCTCTTGGCCGGTGCCGGTCATGGTGATCTTGCCGGTCTCGAGCACGTAGCCGCGTGTGGCGATGGAAAGCGCCATCTGCGCGTTCTGCTCGACCAGGAGCACCGTGGTGCCGGCCTTGTGCAAATCCTCGACAATCTGGAAGATCTGCTCGATCAGGATCGGCGCCAGACCCATGGAGGGTTCGTCGAGCATGAGCAGCTTGGGGTTACTCATAAGGGCACGACCCATAACGAGCATCTGCTGCTCGCCGCCCGAAAGGGTGCCGGCCACCTGGCGACGGCGTTCCTTCAGGCGCGGGAACTGCTCGTAAACACGTTCGAGGCCCGGGGCAACCGTGGACTTGGGCTGTGTATAGGCACCCATCTCCAGGTTCTCCTCGACCGTCATCTGCAAAAAGGCACGACGCCCCTCGGGTACCTGAGACAGGCCCTTGCCAACCAGCTTGTCGGCGGGCGTATGGATAATGTCCTCGCCCATAAACTTGATGGAGCCGGTCTTGGAGCGCAGCAGGCCCGAGACAGTCTTGAGCGTCGTGGACTTGCCGGCGCCGTTCGCGCCAATCAGGGCAACGATCTCGCCCTCGTTAACGTTAAAGGAGATGTCCTTAATGGCGTGGATGGCGCCGTACCAGACGTTGATGTTGTAGACGGAAAGCATCGGCTCTGCCATTTAGTTCTCCCCCTTATCCTGCTTGCCCAGATAAGCCTCAATAACGGCTTCGTTGTTCTGGATTTCCTCGGCCGTGCCCTTGGCGATGACCTTGCCAAAGTTAAGCACGCAGATACCCTCGCAAATATTCATGACGAGCGACATGTCGTGCTCGATGAGCATGATGGCAATGCCAAAGGTGTCGCGAATCTTGACGATGTTCGCCATGAGCTCCGCAGTCTCGGACGGGTTCATGCCGGCGGCAGGCTCGTCGAGCAGTAGTAGCTTGGGATTGGTGGCAAGCGCGCGGACGATCTCCAAACGACGCTGAGCGCCGTAAGGCAGCGAGCCGGCCTGCTCGTTTGCCAGATGTTCCATATCAAAGATAGACAGAAGCTCCATGGCGCGCTCATGGGCGGCCTTCTCGTGCTTCCAATACGTCGGCAGGCGCAGCACGCCCTCAAAGCCGGAGTAGCGCTCCTGGTTGTGCAGGCCGACCTTTACGTTGTCCTCCACCGTCATGGTGTTGAACAGGCGGATGTTTTGGAAGGTACGAGCGATACCCATGCGGTTGACCTGGTAGACGGACTTGCCCGAGGTGTCCTCACCGTCGAGCAGGATGGTGCCGTGCGTGGGCTGGTACACCTTGGTGAGCAGGTTGAAGACCGTGGTCTTGCCGGCGCCGTTGGGGCCGATGAGACCGGCGATCTCGGTCTTACCGATGGTCAGGCTAAAGTCGTCGACCGCCTTAAGGCCGCCGAACTCAATGCCCAGGTGGATGCACTCGAGCGCCGGGCGCTCGCCCAGGTCGCGGTCGGGAACGATGGCGCCAGAAGGATACGGGACCATCTTGCCCTTGTTGAACTCAAACTTACTGGGCATCGGTTGCCACCTCCTTCTTGGAAGCAAAGCGGTCCTTAATGCGCGCGAAGAACGCCTTGAGCTGCGGGTTGTTAGTAAAGACCATGACCAGAATCAACACGATGGCGTAGATGAGCATGCGGTAGTCCGAGAACTGACGGAGCAGCTCGGGGAGCACCGTGAGCAGCGCTGCCGCGATGACGGAACCGCGCATGTTGCCCAGACCGCCCAGGACCACGAACACCAGAATGAGAATCGACGTGTTGAAGTCGAACTTAGTGGCGGAGAGCTGCGAGAAGTTACCGCCGAAGAGGGCTCCGGCAGCACCGGCGAGAGCGGCGGAAACCACGAAGGCGATCATGCGGTACTGGGTGACGGAGATCCCCACGGACTCGGCAGCGATCTTGTTATCGCGCACGGCCATGATGGCACGACCGGTGCGGCTGCGGACCAAGTTGAGCACAATCACGAGCGCAACCATAACCAGGATGGCGCCAGCAAGGAACGTCGAGTAGGTCGAAACACCAGATGCGCCCTGGGCACCCTTGATGATAGCGGTGCCGTCTTCGAGCAGGTGCAGGTCGTCGATCGTGGAATTGCCCGTGATGTTAAAGATCACGTGCAGGCCGCGGGAATCGACGCCCACAATGAGGCAGGTAACGATCTCTTTGATAATCTCGCCAAAGGCCAAGGTTACGATGGCCAGGTAGTCACCGCTCAGGCGAAGAACCGGAATACCGATCAGGAAGCCCAGAATGGCAGCGGCGATAGCGCCGACCACAATGCTGATGATCAGACGCACCGGGTCGGACGGAACGGCGCTCTCCAGCGCGACGGCGGTGACGATTCCCGTATAGGCGCCGACGCTCATAAAACCCGCGTGGCCCAGCGACAAGTCACCCGCGATGCCGACGACGAGGTTGAGCGAGATGGCCATGACGATATAGGCCGTGATGGGAACCAGCTGACCGACAATCATGCGCGGAATCATGTGGTTAGACTGCATAAAGAACACGATGGCGAACGCCACAACGCACATGGCGTACGTGACAAAGTCGTGACGCGTCTGCTTGTCTGTAAGAAACTTCATAACGCTCACCTACACCTTCTCGGGTACGTACTTGCCCAAGAGGCCGGCAGGCTTGACGAGCAGGACGATGATCAAAACGCCAAAGACGATGGAGTTGGCAAGGCTCGTGGAAATGTAAGCCTGCGCCATCGCCTCGATGATGCCGATGAGAATGCCGCCGACAAAGGCACCGGGGATGGAGCCGATGCCGCCGAAAACGGCAGCGTCGAAGGCCTTGATGCCAGGCATGGCGCCCGTGGTGGGCTGCAGAACCGGCGAGTAGGAGCACAGGAGCACACCGGCGATGGCGGCAAGGGCGGAGCCGATGGCGAACGTCATCGAGATGGTGCGGTTGACGTTGATGCCCATGAGCTGAGCGGCGGCCTTGTCCTCGGACACGGCGCGCATGGCCTTGCCCATCTTGGTCTTACCTGTAAAGATCATCAGACCGGCCATGATAACCAGGCAGGCGACGATGGTGACGAGCGAGACGGCACTTACGTTGAACTTGGCCAAGAACTCCGGCACCGGGAAGGTGACGAGCGAAGTGAAGTTCTTGGGCGTGGCGCCCCACAGAAGCTGCGCGGCATTCTGCAGGAAGTAGGACACACCGATGGCCGTGATCAGAACGGCCAGCGGGCCTGCTTGGCGCAGCGGCCTATAGGCCAGACCCTCAATGAGAACACCGAGAACCGTGCAGACCACACAAGAGAGAACTACAGATGCCCAGCCCGGGAGGCCGAGATACGACGTGGCGCAGAACGAGACATAGGCACCGACCATGATGACATCGCCGTGAGCGAAGTTGAGCATCTTGGCGATACCGTAGACCATGGTGTAGCCCAACGCGATGATGGCGTAGACGCTGCCCATGGACAGGCCGTTGACCAGGTATTGGATAAAGACCGTCATGTTCCACATCCCCCTTTCGAATAGGTTTCCAGTTGATGTATGAAACAGGGACGTTACGTTGTCCCCAGATACCAAGCAAGCAGGGAAGGCGAAAACCTCCCCTGCTTGGGATCAAAACCGCTCTATGTAAGGCGGCCTATTAGGCCAGTACGTACTTGCCGTCGGTGATGACATACGCCGTAGGATCCTTCTGGACCTGGCCCTTGTCGTTCCAGGAGAGCTTGCCGGTCAGACCGTCAACGGTAATCTTGAGCATAGCCTTGGGCAGCTTCTCGGCGACCTCGGTCGGGTCGGCGTCGACACCAAGACCGGCCTCCTTGAGGGCCTCGGCCACCGCGTGCACGCCGTCGTAGGCATCGGCGGCAAACTGGTCGGGGGTATCGCCGTACTTATCCTTGTAAGCGTTGACGAAGTCGGCGTTCTTCTCGTCGTCGGCGGAGAACGGGGTCATGAGCAGCAGACCCTCGGCAAGAGAGGTGTCGAAGCCCTCGACGCCCAGGATACCGTCCATGCCGTCGCAGCCCATCATCTTGACGTCGTAGCCCATGTCCTTGGCGTTCTTGAGCAGGACGGACGCCGGCGTGTAGTAGATCGGCGCAAAGATCATGGTGGCGCCGGCCTGCTTGGCCTTGGTCAGCTGGTTGGTAAAGCTCGTAGCGGAGTCGTCCTTAAAGGTCTCCTCGTCAACAATCTCGAGCTTAGACTCAGCGGCCTGGGCCTTAAAGGAATCTGCAATGCCCGAAGAATAAGCGTCGCCGGAGTTATAGAACAGCACGAACTTCTCGTCCGCATACTTCTCTGCCAGGAACTTGGCAGCGTTGACGCCCTGGTTGGGGTCGGTAAAGCAAACCTGGAAGACGCAATCCTTTCCGTCGGTGACGTCCTCGGAGGACGCGGACGGGGTGATCATGAATGTCTTGGGGTCGTTGCTGCACTCTGCGGCAACGGCAACCGACGCACCCGTGGTGGTCGGGCCGACGAGGGCCTGCATGCCCCAGTCGAGCAGGTTATTAAAGGCGTTGACGGCCTTCTCGCCGTCGGCCTGGTCGTCCTCGGCCTTGCTGGCAAGCGGCAGCTCCTTGGTGGAGAAGTCCTTGCAGCCAAGCTCGACGCCCTGGGTAACGGACTTGCCGTAAGACGCGGCGGCACCGGTCAGCGGGCCAATGGTGCCGATCTTAAACGAAGCGTCGCTCGAAGCGGAACCGCTGTCGCCGCCGTTGGAGGAGCAGCCAGCTAGAATGGACATCGCCCCCAGACCTGCTGCGCTCGCGATAACGCTCCTGCGATTCATAACAGGGTTCAATGACTTACCGGTGAGGCTCGACATGCGGCTCTCCTCTCAAATCTCGTCGGGTTTCGGTTACCCGACAGGCCATCCTCCGCCGTCTTCGGCGTTCGCAAAATAGTAGACGCTTTAGTTGAGAAAAGTGGCGATTATTTCAACTTTTCTTTTGCCTTGTCCATTTATCCATAATTATGCGTATTTCTGTCGGTTTATACAGTTTAGCGACTTTATTGTGTGAAAGTAATGTTTCCGTTCTGTTACAAGCTTTCCTGCCCTGAATAACATGGCCCCACCGGTCTCGTTATATGCACTTAGGCGGCGATGTACTTGCCGTCCTGAATCACATAGGCCGTAGCGGGCTTCTCGACTTGGCCCTCGTCGTTCCACGTGAGCTCGCCTGTCAGGCCCTCAATCTTGATCTTGCGCATAGCCTTGGCAAGGTCGCCGGCAATGTCGGCGCCGTCGACCGTAATGTCGATGTCCGCCTCATCGATTGCCTCGACAATCGCGTGGATGCAGTCATAAGCATCGGCGGCAAACTGGTTGGGCGTCTCGTTGTAGGCGTCCTTATATGCCTTGACGAAGTCGGCGTTCTTCTCATCGTCGGCAGAGAACGGGGTCATGAGCAGCACGCCCTCGGCAAGAGAGGTGTCGAAGCCCTCAACGGAGAGCAGGCCGTCCATGCCGTCGGTGCCCATGAGGGTCATTTCGTAGCCCATGTCCTTGGCGTTCTTGAGCAGGACGGACGCCGGCGTGTAATAGATCGGGGCAAAGATAAGCGTGGCGCCGGCCTCCTTGGCCTTGGTGAGCTGGTTGGTAAAGCTCGTGGAAGAGTCGTCCTTAAAGGTCTCGGTATCGACGATATCGAGCTTGGACGCCTTGGCCTGCTCGGCAAAAGCGTCGGCAACGCCCGAGCTATACGTATCGCCGGAGTTGTAGAACAGGGCGATCTTGGCGTCTGCATACTTCTCGGCCAGGAACTTCGCGGCGCTGGCGCCCATGGTGGGATCGGTGAAGCAAACCTGAAAGACCGTGGTCTTATCCTTGGTGACGTCGAGCGACGAGGCCGAAGGCGTGACCATGAGCATATCGTCGGCGATCTCGCCCGAGACGGCGACGGCGGCACCAGTCGTGACGGGGCCGACGAGCGCCTGCATGCCCCAGTCGCACAAGGTATTGAAGGCGTTGATGGCCTTCTCGCCGTCGGCGACGTCATCCTCGGACTTAAGCGAGAGTTTGAGATCCTTGGTCGAGAAATCCTTGGCGGCGAGCTTGGCACCTTTCTCGGCCGAAACGCCATAGGTTGCCGCGGCGCCGGTCAGAGGGCCGATGACACCGATCTTGAAGGTCTTACCGTCATCGGCGGAGCCGCCGTCCGAGCCACCCGACGAGCAACCAGCGAGTGCGGCAGCGCTGCCGAGCACCGCGGCGCCGGCGAGAAAGTTCCTACGGCTGAGCGTGCTGTTGATGTTGAACATGGTGTCCCCCTTTTTCGCTGGCCGCGGTGCGGCCGTCTTGCGGTACGGGGCAAACCTTATGGCGCAAACGTTGACAGTTTGTTACAGAAGTTCGTTTGTAGCGAGCATGTTTCCAATGTTTCCGCAGCGTTTCGGGGGTGCCGTTTTGTGCGACTCCTGTTGCCTGGCGAGCGCGCGCTCTCGGTTCACGCTAGAATGCACTCAACATTACTTGATCAATCAATCTATAAGATGCACGAAGGAGCTATCTATGAGCGAACCCCTGCGCACCGTGAACGTCGGTCTGATCGGTCTGGGAACCGTCGGCGGCGGCGTGGCCCGTCTGATCAAGAGCCACCACGATGAGTACCTGGCCGCCTACGGCATCGACCTTAAGCTGACCCGCGCCTGCGCGCTTGCCTGGGAGCAGGCCGAGGCGGCAGGCATTGAGCGCGAGGCCTTTACGAGTGACTGGCATGACGTCGTTACCGACCCCGCCGTCGATATCGTCGTCGAGCTGATCGGCGGCGAGCATCCCGCGACCGAGATCTTCACCACCGCCTTTGAGCACGGCAAGCACGTCGTCTCTGCCAACAAGGCCCTGCTGGGCCGTCACGTCGAGACGCTTGCCGAGAAGGCGCGCGCGTGCGGTGTGCAGATTAAGTGCGAGGCCAGCTGCGGCGGCGGCATCCCCATCGTGAGCACGCTCGAGCACGACCTGGTGGGCAACAAGATCCTGACCATCGCCGGCATTCTCAACGGTACCACCAACTATATCCTGTCGCGCATGGACGCCGAGGGCGCCGATTACGCCGACGTGCTCGCCGACGCGCAGGCCAAGGGCTACGCCGAGGCCGACCCGTCCGCCGACGTCGACGGCTTCGACGCCGCCAGCAAGACGGCGATCCTCGCCTCCATCGGCTTTGGCACCCGCGTGACCACCGATGATGTGTACCAGCAGGGTATCCGTACCATCGGCGCCGAGGACATCGCCCAGGCCCGCGAGCTCGGCTACACCATTAAGCTGCTCGGTATCGCCCGCAACACCGACGCCGGCGTCGACGTCCGCGTGCATCCCACGCTGATTCCCGCCGACCACATGCTCGCCAAGGTCAACGGCGCCATGAACGCCGTCTACGTGGTAGGCGACGCCGTGGGCGAGACCATGTTCTACGGTGCCGGCGCAGGCTCCTTCCCCACCGCGAGCGCCGTCGTGGGCGATATCCTGTCGCTCTCCGAGCAGATCAGCCGCGGCGTGGCTCCGCTGCCCGAGATTGAGCCCTATGGCCACAACCTCGCCTTTAAGCCCATGGACGAGCTCCAGACCAAGTACTATGTGCGCCTGAAGGTCGCCGACCGCGTGGGCGCCCTGTCCGAGACGGTCGATATCTTTGCCAAGCACAACATCTCGATCTCGCTCATCAACCAGGTCGAGGACGGCAAGTCGGGCGTCAGCGATGCCTGCTCGGTCATCTTCCTGACGCACCGCGCGCTCGAGAAGGACGTCCAGGCTGCCGCGGCCGAGCTTGCCAGCGTCGACTGCGTGGCCGAGGTCGCCAACGTCCTGCGCATCGAGAACGTCGAGGCCTGGACCGAAGGCGTCATGGCCAACTAACCCAACGCTCGCCCAGCAATACGCGCTTTGAGGGCTCCCGTCCGATGTGGGACGGGAGCCCTTTTGCCTCCTGCCCTAAGCACAACGGCAGAGCACATTTGCGCGAGCCGCTCATCGGTAACGCGCGCTACCGTTCACCGATATGCAAACGCGGTCGATTCCGGCTACCGCTACGCTGTGCTGAGAGTGTCCGCCCGCAATGAGAGGAAGCACTATGTTGCTCGAGGGCAAGAAAGCAATCGTCACCGGAGGCACGCGCGGTATCGGCTATGCCATCGCCTGCCGTTTTATCGAAGAGGGTGCCGCAGTCACTGTCTTTGGCTCGCGCCAAGAGACTGCCGACGCGGCCGTTGAGAAGCTGGCGGCCGCCTATCCCGACGCCAAGGTCTGGGGCCGCTCCTGCGACCTCACCTCACTCGAGGCCGTGACCGAGGCTTTTACCCAGGCTGCAGCCGACATGGGCGGCTTGGACACGGTCGTCAACAACGCCGGCATCTCCCAGCGCTCGCCGCTTTTGGACTACACGGCCGAGGAGTTCGCCAAAGTCATGGACCTCAACGTCGTCGCCGTCTTTAACGGTCACCAGGCGGCCGCCAAGATTATGACCGAGGCCGGCCACGGCGGCACCATCACCACCACGAGCTCGATGGTCGCCAAGTACGGTCAGCCCTCCGGCGTCGGTTACCCCACGTCCAAGTTTGCCGTCAACGGCATGGTCCAGTCGCTCTCGCGCGAGCTCGCCCCCATGGGCATTCGCGTCAATGCCGTCGCACCCGGCGTAACCAAGACCGATATGGTCGCCAACCTGCCCGAAGAGGTCATCAAGCCCATCATCGCCACCATTCCGCTGGGTCGCATGGGCGAGCCCGAGGATGTCGCCAACGCCTTTGTTTTCCTGGCGAGCGACATGTCCTCCTACGTCACGGGCGCCGTGCTCCCCGTCGACGGGGCCGCCCGCTCCTAAAGGTCGCAAGCCACGACTTCGAACCTCAACGAGGCCCAACGCAAAAGGCGCGCTGCCTGCATCAACCGCAGGCAGCGCGCCTTCTTCTGTTTGTAAGGGAAACTGCGTCCCGGTATTTCAGCTCCGAACGGGACACAGCTTCCCTCAGGACCATGTTTCGGAAAATGCGCCCCGTTTTGAACGCCAATTCTGGGACGCGCTTTCCTCAAGGCCTTTGATTCGGAAAGCGCATCCCATTTTGAACCT
>NZ_JBNPKM010000018.1:0-35834 GCF_050312955.1 Collinsella sp. SGI.241 | reverse complement strand
AAAAAGAATCAGCCCCCGCAGATCGAAACGGTCGAGAGGGCCGCCTCCGGGCGGGTGCCTTCCTCTGAGAAGTTCGCGAAGCCCACTTCTCAGAGGAAGGCACCCGCCCGGAGGCGGCCCCAGCGCGAGACCGTCCCGGATGCTATTCGTTGTCGCCGGCAGTTAACTGCGTTGCGGAGAGTACGCCGTCGGCAGCGGTTGCGGCTGCGGCGTCGGGCCAGACCCAGTCGGTAAAGGCCGGGTGATCGAAGCCCTCGTCGCGCGCGAACTCAAAGGCCTCGGTGCGGAAGGCCTCCCACTCATCAATCTGCTCGGCAAACTTATCGGCGTCGACCATGCGCAGCACGTCGGCGGCCAGGGCCCAGCGGTCCATGTTGTTCAGGCGCAGCATGTCAAACGGCGTGGTCGTGGAGCCCTTCTCCTCGTAGCCGTGAACGCGGAAGGCATCGTGGCCGGGACGGTTCCAGATCAGGCGGCGAATCGTGCCGGCATAAGCGTGGAATGCGAAGAGCACGGGCTTCTCGCCGCGGCCAAACAACTCAGCCCAGCGCTCATCGCTGATGGCTTGGTCGTTCTCGCAGACGTTCTGGATCTTGAGCAGATCGACTACGTTGACAAACCAGACCTTGATGCCCAGCCCGCGCAGCATATCGGTTGCGGCCAGTGCCTCGAGCGTCGGCACGTCACCGCAAGTAGCGACCACGACGTCGGCCTCGGCGAGCGAGTCGGCAGTCGATGCCCACTCCCAGGTCGCTACGCCCTCGGCGAGCTCAGACTTGGCCTCGTCGACCGTCTGGAAGGTGGGGGCGGGCTGCTTGCCACAGAAGATGGCATTGACGCAGTCGGTGGACTGGTAGACGCGCTCGGCCACAGCAAGGGCCATGTTGGCATCGGCCGGATAATAAGCATTCACGACATGCGTGTCGTTGGCCTTGTTGAGCAGCAGGTCGATAAAGCCGGGGTCCTGGTGCGAAAAGCCGTTGTGGTCCTGGCGCCAGACATGGCTCGACAGCAAAATGTTGAGGCCGCTGATAGGAGCACGCCACGGAATCTCACGCTTGGTTGCTTCGAGCCATTTGCAGTGCTGGTTGACCATGGAATCGACCACGTGGACAAAGCTCTCGTAGGAGCTCCACACACCGGAGCGGCCGGTGAGCACGTAGGCCTCGAGGAAGCCCTCGCACTGGTGCTCGGACAGCTGCTCGACAACCTTACCGGAACCGGCCAGCAGCTCGTCGTTGGCATCGTCCTCGTAGAAACCGGCATCCCACTGCTTCTTGGTCACCTTATAGGCAGCCTGCAGGCGGTTGGACGCGGTCTCGTCGGGACCGAAGATGCGGAAATCATCCATGTTCTTGGCCAGGACATCGGCAGTGTACTCACCAAAGACGCGGGCGGCCTCGGTGGAGCCCCAGCCGTGGCCCTTACTTGCGACGGGGATCTCGTGAGCGTGAATATCGGGAAGCTCGAGCTCGCGGCGTACCTTGCCGCCGTTCGCGTTGGGATTGGCGCCGATACGCAGCTCGCCGGTCGGCATAAAGGCCGTCACCTCGGGGCGCACCTGGCCCTCGGGCGTAAAGAGCTCCTCGGGCTTGTAGGAGCGCAGCCACTCGCGCAGCACGCGGAAGTGCTCGTGGGTATCTTTGGCGCTCGCGAGCGGCACCTGATGGGCGCGCCAGGAGTCCTCGGTCTTCTTGCCATCAATCTGCTTGGGGCAGGTCCAACCCTTGGGCGTACGGAACACGATCATGGGATAGGCCGGACGGACCACGGTCTCGCCCGCAGTGGCCTGAGCCATAGCGGTGGCCTTGATGTCGCAGATCTCATCGAAGACCTGCTCGAACAGGGCGGCGAAACGCGCATGAATGCTCGCATGGCTCTCGTCGTCAAAGCCGGCGACAAAGAAATGCGGCTTATAGCCCATGCCCTCAAAGAACTTGGTGAGCTCCTCGTCGGACACGCGGGCAAGAATGGTGGGGTTGGCGATCTTGTAGCCGTTGAGGTGCAGGATCGGCAGGACGATACCATCGGTTGCCGGGTTCACGAGCTTGTTAGACTGCCAAGAGGTCGCGAGCGGACCGGTCTCGGACTCGCCGTCGCCCACCACAGCCACGGCCAGCAGGCTCGGGTTATCCATGACGGCACCGTAAGCGTGGCTGAGCGTGTAGCCGAGCTCGCCGCCCTCGTGGATGGAGCCAGGCGTCTCGGGCGCAAAATGGCTCGGAATACCGCCGGGGTAGGAAAACTGGCGGAAGAACTTCTGCAGGCCGGCCTCGTCATTGGTAATGTCGGGGCGAATCTCGCGGTAGGTGCCATCGAGCAACGACTGGGCGGTGCCAGCGGGACCACCGTGACCCGGGCCCATCAAGAAGATCGCGTTCTGGTTGTGATCGGCGATGAGGCGGTTGACATGACCGAACAGGAAGTTGATGCCGGGCGTGGTGCCCCAGTGACCGACCAGGCGGTGCTTAACGTCCGGGCGACCAAAGTCGCGCACCTCGCCGGTTTTCTCATCGACAAAGTCGGGGCGCATGAGCGGGTTAGAGCGAAGGTAGATCTGACCGACGGACAGATAATTCGATGCACGCCAATACAGGTCGACGCCCTCGAGCTCGGAAGCCGGCACCTCGTGGCCCAGCTTTTGCCACGGCGTCCCCAGTGTTTTAGCCATTGTTTATGTCCCTCCGCTGTGCGGTCGCCCTCCAATACGGCAACCATTCGTTGGGACTAGTATATTTGCTAAAACGTTTTATCATGGTGAAAAAACGTTTTATCACCCTTATCAATCACATCGGTCAACAAAACGCGACATTCACCTGCGGCATTGTCTGCCACAGGTGCTCCACATTCGGTCTCTGCAAATTGATAAACGTGTTTAGTTATGTTTAGTAAGCTCGAGCACGCTGCCCTTAACGATAAGCGCCGGCTCCAGGACGACCTCTTCGGCACGCCTACCGCCCCTACCGGCAAGACGCTTGGACATGCAGCCAAAAGCATGTTCCGCGAGGACACCAGGATCCTGCTCAATGGCGGTCAGCGCCGGCTCAAAGAGAACGTCGGCCGCCGAGTTGTCATAGCTCACCACCGAAATATCGCCCGGGATGCTCTTCCCCATCTCGTGCAAACGCTTGAGCAAACCGAGGGCAATGTTGTCCGAGCTTGCGAATACGGCAGTGGCGTCGGTTGCGAGCACCGCCTCCGAGGCCTCGTAGGCGCTCGGAATGTAGTACTCGCTCTCAAACTCCAAACGCGCGTCGATAGGCAGGCCAACCTCGCGCAGCGCGCGCTCATAGCCGGCAAGTCGCTTGCGACCCGTATTGGAACGACGCGCATTAACCAAGCAGGCAATGCGACGGTGGCCCTGCTCGATCAGATAGCGGGTAGCCATATAGCCACCCATCTCGTGGTCGAACATCACCTTGTCGCACTCGAGCCCCTCAATGGCGCGGTCGACCATCACGGCAGGGATGGGTAGATGGCTGACCTCTTCGCGCAGGGCACGGTCGTCCGAGAACTCGTCGCCTACCACCAGGAAGACACCATCGACGCCGCGCGTCACCAGCTGGCGCAGCAGTTCCAGGTCGTCGTCGGCGCTTCCGCCCGAGCTGGTAATAAAGAGCGCATAGCCGTCCTCGCGGCAGCGCTTTTCCAAGCTACCGGCAAGTGAGGCAAAAAATCGGCTCTCGATGTTGGGGACGATAAGGCCCAGGGTGCGTGACTCGCGCATGACCAGGCTGCGCGCAATCTGGTTGGGAACATAGTGGTTGCGCGCCGCGACCTCCTTGATGAGCTTGCGGTTTTCTTCCGAGATGCGACAAGGCCGATTGTTGAGAACAAGCGAGACCGACGAGGGGGAAAGCCCCACCTCCTGGGCGATCTGCTTGAGGGTGACTTTGTTGGCCATCTCGCTCCTTCCGGGTTTACGCGCAATCTCTTGAAAGTATAGCGACTGCCCCTCTACCTCGATGATAAACACTTTACCAATCCGGTAGACGGCTGTTTTATCGCCGCCAGCGCACCAAATACGTCCAGGTGGGGTATATTGCAGTCGATTGATGACAACGACCACAAAAAGGCGGATATTCGGATGCACGAGAACGACTTTTTTAACGAGGACCTGCTGTGCGCGCTCGCTGGCGTTGCCGGCGAGGACAACGTGTTGATGAGCGAGCCCATGCGCGAGCACACCACGTTTAAGATTGGCGGCCCGGCCGACGTCTTTGTCACGCCCGACACCGAGCAGAGCCTCGTCGCCACGCTTGATACCTGCTATCGCTGCGATCTGCCACTCACCATCGTGGGCAACGGCTCCGACCTACTCGTCGGCGACAAGGGCATACGCGGCGTCGTCGTAGCGCTAGGCGAGGGCCTCTCCGACATTACCGTCGACGGCACGCACGTTACGGCAGCAGCCGGTGCGCTGCTTTCGGATGTTGCGGCCGCGGCAGCCGAGGCCGGTCTCACCGGCATGGAGCCCATCTCGGGCATCCCCGGATCGGTCGGCGGCGCCTGCTACATGAACGCCGGCGCCTACGGTGCCTGCATGGCCGACGTGCTGGAGTCTGTACGCGTCTACAAGCCCGCCCGCATGCTCGACGACGGCACCCGCGGTAGCGGCAGCATCATCGAGTTCGATGTCGACGAGCTCAATCTGGGCTATCGCAAGAGCCGCATTGCCGACGACGGCTTCATCGTGCTTTCGGCCACCTTCAATCTCGCCCCGGGCAACGCCGCGATGATCAAGGCCGACATGGACGACTACCGCCAACGCCGCGAGGACAAGCAGCCGCTCGACATGCCGAGTGCCGGCTCCACTTTCAAGCGCCCCGAGGGCCACTTTGCCGGTAAGCTCATCATGGATGCCGGCCTGCGCGGCCATGCCGTCGGCGGCGCCCAGGTGAGCGAAAAACACTGCGGCTTCATCGTCAACGCCGGTCACGCCACCGCCGCCGACGTCGACGAACTCATCCGCCACATCCAAGCAACCGTCAAAGACCAATTCGGCGTAGACCTAGAACCCGAAGTCCACCGAGTAGGCGAATTTTTATAAAAAGAAGGCCCCAAAAGGGGCCTTCACCATATTTATTCAGATAACCCAGTCCGGTGTGTCGTGCTCAGGACCCGTGAGGGCCGGGACAGTCCGAGAGGCATAAGGTTGATCGCGAGTTCCGCACGCAAAGAAGGCCACTTAATGTGGCCTTCGTCTTGCGCAGGACTGCCCGAGCAGGCAACCTTATGCCTCTCGGACTGTCCCGGACCAAGCCGCAGCTACGACAGCGCAATACCGCCAAGCCAGCCCCAGCGCACGCCAGAGCCAGTGCCGTAAAAGCTAATGAACGAGTCAAGCGACCTCGACGTGATGGCGCCCTCGTTACTCATAACGATGCCGCCGCCAACATAGATGCCCACGTGTCCGTACAGCAGACCCGGCATACCGGTGCCACTGTGCGACGAGTCGGCCACGATCATGCCCACCTGCAGCGCCGAACGATCGGAGCTGTAGCACCAGGCGTTAAACATGTCGCACGCGTTGCCGCCAAAGTAGCCCACGCCGGCGTTGCGGAAGACGTTGGTGACCCAGGCGGCGCACCAGTTCAGGCCAGGCGAAGGCGTGGAGTAGCATGCGTTGACGACAGCCTGCTGCTTGCCCGAGCCGGCATTCTGTTGCGGATTTCCGGGCGCATACGATCCGCCACCCGAGCTCGAACCACCCGAGTAGGAATTGTTCTTGTTTGCGGCAGCCGCAGCAGCGGCAGCCTTCTTGGCAGCCTCCTCAGCCTGGGCGGCAGCGAGAATCTCGGAATCGCGCTGAGCCATGAGCTCCTTGACATCGTCGGAGAGGCCGTTCAGAACCGTCTGGACCTCCTGCTGCTTGGCCTGCATGTCCTGCATCTGGGCAGTCTGCTGGTCCTTAAGCTTCTCCAAGTCGGCTTTTTGCGACTCGAGCTCGGACTTCTGCGTATCGAGCTCTTTCTGGATGGTCTGGATATCCTCGATGGCGTCGCGGTCGCTTTTGTTGATCTTCTCAACATAGTGCGCATTGGCGACGAGCTCCTCAAACGAGCCCGAGGCGAGCAGCAGCGACAGGATGTTGGTGCCGCCCGACTTATAGTTGGCGGAAACGCGATCGGAAAGATCGCCGCGCTTCTTTTTGAGCTCGGCCTTCTTTTCGTCAATCTGCGCCTGCGTGCTGTCAATCTGGCCCTGTACGCTCTCGATATCGTTGAGGGTCTGGGCGTTCTTGTTGGCCAGCGCCGCGTATTCATTTGCGATGCTGTCGAGCTGGGCCTGGACCTCGTCAAGCTGAGCCTGGGCCGCATTGAGCTTGTCGGTGGTTTCCTTGGTGGCCTCCGCAGCATGGGCGCGAGCGGGCAGACCAAAAAGAACGGCTGCAGAAGCGGCGCCGAACAAGGCCTTGAGGGCAGTGCGACGCGAAAGCTCCTGGGAAAGGATGGAATCGCTGTTTGGTGACATATCTACTCCGTTACATGTTTATTTATATGTCGCTCAACTCATACATATTAGCGTACATCCGACGCGTCCCAACGATTTCCACGAACGGCAGCAAACCCCATGGTCGGCGGCTCGTATGCAAACGTCAAAGTCAAGGTTATGCCCACGCCAAACATTTCCATGAGTACGTTAGCATGTTCGTCTGCTTTTCCTGCCCTGCACGTTTTGGGTGCCCCTGCCTGCGCTATACTCCCTCAGGAAGTGTTCCTGATTCGATAGGAGACTACATGTCCAAAGCACTCGACCCCAAAGACACCTGCGTCCTCGTAACCGGTGGCGCCGGCTTTATCGGCTCGCACACCGTCGTTCAGCTGCTCGAGGGTGGCTACCAGGTCGTCATCGTCGACGACCTCTCCAACTCCAGCGCCGTCGCCGTCGACCGTGTCAAGACCATCGTGGGCGACAAGGCCGCCAAGAACCTCACCTTCTACGAGGCCAACGTGCTCGACCGCGATGCCATGAACAAGATCTTCGATACCCATCAGATCGACCGCGTCATCCACTTCGCCGGCTTTAAGGCCGTTGGCGAGTCGGTGAGCAAGCCCGTCGAATACTATCACAACAACATCGAGAACACCCTGGTGCTCGTCGACGTTATGCGCAACCATGGCTGCAAGTCCATCATCTTCTCGAGCTCCTCGACCGTCTACGGCGATCCGGATAACCCGCCCGTCACCGAGGAAGACCCCAAGAAGCCCGCGACCAACCCCTATGGCTGGACCAAGTGGATGATTGAGCAGATCCTTATGGACGTTCACACCGCCGACCCCGAGTGGAACGTTGTGCTGCTCCGCTACTTCAACCCCATCGGCGCACATCCGTCGGGCCTGATCGGTGAGGACCCCAAGGGCATCCCCAACAACCTGGTGCCTTATGTCGCGCAGGTTGCCGTGGGCAAGCTCGAAGCCGTTCAGGTCTTTGGCAACGACTACCCCACCCCCGACGGCACCGGTGTGCGCGACTACATCCACGTGTGTGACCTGGCATCGGGCCATGTGGCCGCCCTCAACTGGATGAACGGCAAGACCGGCGTCGAGATCTTTAACCTGGGCACCGGCACCGGCACCTCGGTGCTCGAGGTTGTCGCAGCCTTCTCCAAGGCCTGTGGCAAAGAGCTGCCCTACGTGATTCGCGAGCGCCGCGCCGGCGACATCGCCGCCAACTGGTGCGACGCCTCCAAGGCCGAGCGCATGATGGGTTGGAAGGCACAGTACGACATCGCGGACATGTGCCGCGACAGCTGGAACTGGCAGAGCCACAACCCCAACGGCTTCGCCGACGCCGAGTAGCAAAAACCTACACACCGTTCTTGCCCCGATCTCACGATGTGAGACCGGGGCTTTTTCATGGCATGTAACCATTCGCCGAAAATCGACCAACTTTTTTATCTTGCCTATACATGTTTAAACAACATGTATACAATAGGTGTATCGAATCAGAACATCGGAGGCGGACTGCACACCCATCGGCAGGCCGACCCCACAACAAGAAGGTTGGTGAGCGCATTCATGGAGCGTGCAAGCGGCGTCCTCATGCCCGTCTCATCTCTGCCCGGACCATACGGAATCGGCGGCTTTGGCTGGAATGCCTACGACTTCGTCGATTTTCTCGCCTCGTGCAAACAACATTACTGGCAAATCCTGCCCCTTACGACGACCAGCTATGGCGATTCGCCCTATCAGTCGTTCTCGGCCCGCGCAGGCAACCCCAACTTGATCGACTTTGCCGAGCTTATCGAAGCCGGCTATCTGGAGCAGCGTGACATCGACGGCGTCTTCCTTGGTTCCGACCCCAGCAACGTCGACTACGGTGCCATCTTTGTTGGCCGCCGTCAGATTCTCGATCGAGCCGCTGAGCGCTTTGCTGCCGACAAGCCGGCCGATTTCGACGACTTTATCCAAGCAAACGAGGACTGGCTCATTCCCTACTGCGAGTTTATGACCGTGAAGGAGGAGTGCGGACTCAAAGCCTTTTGGGAGTGGCCCGAGGAGCTCCGCCGCCGCGGCGAGGCATCCGCCAAGGTCTGCGCCACCCATCCCGAGCGCATGCTCTACCACCAGATGACGCAGTATTTCTTCGATCGCCAGTGGAGCCGCCTCAAGGCCTATGCCAACGAGCACGACATCCTGATCATCGGCGACCTGCCCATCTATGTCTCGCGCGACTCCGTCGAGATGTGGGCCACGCCCGAGCTCTTTAAGATCGACGCCGCCGGCAATCCCGTCAGCGTCGCGGGAACGCCGCCTGATCAGTTCTCGGCCACCGGCCAGTACTGGGGCAACCCCATCTATGACTGGGATGCCATGGAAGCAGACGGCTTCTCCTGGTGGGAAGACCGCGTCCGTGCTGCCCTCGACATGTACGACATCATCCGTCTGGACCACTTCCGCGGCTTTGAAGCCTTTTGGGAGGTGCCGTTCTCCTCTCCCGATTCGTCATATGGTTCATGGACGCAGGGACCCGGCCTCAAGCTCTTCAAGGTGCTCAAGGAAAAGCTCGGCACGCTTCCCATCATTGCCGAAGACCTGGGCTTTCTTACCCCCGGCGTCATCGACATGCGCGACACCACGGGCTTCCCCGGCATGAAGATTCTGCAGTTCGCTTTTGAAGGCAGCAACTCCTACTATCTGCCCCACAACTACATTGCCAACACCGTCGCCTACGTCGGAACGCATGACAACGAAACGGCACGCGGCTGGTATGAGGGAACGGCCACCCCGCGTCAGCGCGAGCAGGCGGCACTGTACACCCACCAGCAGGCAGGCGAGTCCATGGCCGACGCGCTCAACCGCACCATCGCCGCCAGCGTGAGCGATACCTGCATCTACACCATGCAGGACCTGCTCAATCTGGGCAACGAGGCGCGCATTAACACCCCCGCCACCCTGGGCGGTAACTGGACGTGGCGCATGCTTGATGGCGCCATCACCCGCGAACTCGAGCGCAAGCTCACCGACTGGACCGAGACCTACTTCCGCATCCCGTCGGAAGCCGAAATCGAGCTTCCCCAATAGGAGCCACCGCGCCCGACCCCACCCCACCGTGTGGACGCGACCGCTTTTCCCGCGCGAGGCCATCCCAATCCCTCGCGCGGGCTTCTTTTGAATTTCTGACATGTAGTCGACTCACCACAGGAGGAAACATGCCCCGTATAAGCCTCGCAGAACTCGCCGAGCAGTCCTTTGGCACCTCGCTCGAGCAGCTCGATGACCGTCGTATTTATAAGCTGCTGGTCAAGCTCGTGCAGGAGCGCTCTGCCGCCTGTCCGCTCAACAACGGCAAGAAAAAGCTCTACTACATCTCTGCCGAGTTTTTGATCGGCAAGCTGCTCATCAACAATATGATCGACCTCGGCATCTATGACGAGGTTAAGGACCAGCTCGTCGCCGCCGGCCACGACCTCAACAAGATCGAGGAGTTCGAGGTCGAGCCTTCGCTCGGCAACGGCGGCCTGGGCCGCCTGGCCGCATGCTTCCTGGATTCCATTGCCACGCTGGGCCTTACCGGCGACGGCGTGGGCCTCAACTACCATTACGGCCTGTTCCGCCAGCGCTTTGCCGACAACCAGCAGAAGGCCGTCCCTGACGAGTGGCTCGGCGAGCAGGACATCCTGATCGATGACGACCGCTCCTACACCGTCGAGTTTGGTGATTTTGCCGTCACCTCCAAGCTCGTCAACATCGATGTGCCCGGTTATGGCCAGCCCACCAAGAACCGCCTGCGCCTGTTTGACCTGGCAAGTGTCGACGAGGGCCTGGTCCCCGGCAGCTCCATCGACTTCGACAAGACCAAGATCGCCAAGAACCTCACCCTGTTCCTCTATCCGGATGATTCCGATGAGCAGGGCCGCCTGCTTCGCATCTACCAGGAGTACTTCATGGTGAGCAATGCCGCCCAGCTCCTGATCGACGAGGCCGTAGAGCGCGGCAGCAACCTGCACGATCTGGCCGACTACGCCGTGGTCCAGATTAACGATACGCACCCCACCATGGTCATTCCCGAGCTCATCCGGCTGCTCACCACCGAGCACGACATCGAGTTTGACGAAGCCGTTACCATCGTGCGATCCATGGTCGCCTACACCAACCACACGATCCTTGCCGAGGCGCTCGAGAAATGGCCGCTCACCAGCCTGCAGAAGGTCTCCCCCGCCATCGCCGACATCATCGTCAAACTCGATGAGATTGCCAAGGCCGAGCATGGCGACCCGCGTGTCGCCATCATCGACGAGTACGGCACCGTCCACATGGCCCACATGGACATTCACTTTGGCTTCTCCATCAATGGCGTCGCCGCACTCCACACCAAGATCCTGGAGAACACCGAGCTTCACCCGTTCTACGAGATCTATCCCGAAAAGTTCTCCAACAAGACCAACGGCATCACCTTCCGCCGCTGGATCCAGGGAGCCAACCCCGCACTTGCCAGCCTGCTCGACGATGTGATTGGCACCGATTGGCGCAGCACCGGCGACCTGAGCAAGCTCGCCGAATTCGCCGACGACAAGGATGTTCTTGAGCGCCTGGCCGCCACCAAGGCCGAGGCCAAGGCCATCATGCGCCAGTTCATGGCGCTCGAGCAGGGCGTGACCATTCCCTCCAACGCGATCATCGATGTTCAGGTCAAGCGTATCCACGAGTACAAGCGCCAGCAGATGCTCGCGCTCTACATCATCTGGAAGTACCTCGACATCAAGAATGGCAATAGACCTAAGCACCCCGTCACCATCATCTTTGGCGGCAAGGCGGCACCTGCCTACACTATCGCCCAGGACATCATCCATCTGATCCTGACGTTGTCGCAGTGGATCGCAAACGATCCCGACGTGGCTCCCTACCTGCAAGTCGTCATGATCGAGAACTATAACGTCACCGCTGCCGAGCGCGTGATTCCCGCCGCCGACATCTCCGAGCAGATCAGCCTGGCCTCCAAGGAGGCGAGCGGCACCTCCAACATGAAGTTCATGCTCAACGGTGCTTTGACCCTGTGCACGCTCGACGGCGCCAATGTCGAGATCGCCGAGCTCGTGGGCGACGAGAACATCTACACCTTTGGCGCCTCGTCCAAACAGGTCGAGCAGCTCTACGCCGACGGCAGCTATAACGCCGGCGCGTTCTACCGCAAGCCCGGTATTAAGCTGCTGGTGGACTTTATCACCAACCCCGCCTTTATGGCAACGGGCAACGCCGAGCGTCTGCAACGTCTGCACGACGACATCAAGGGCAAGGACTGGTTTATGTCCCTGCTCGACATTGAGGAGTACATCCAGACTAAGGAGCGCGTGCTGGCAGACTACGAGGACCAGGACGCTTGGATGCGCAAGGCGCTGATCAACATCGCCAACGCCGGCACTTTCTCGTCCGACCGCACAATATCCCAGTACAACGACGAGATCTGGCACCTGAGCTAATTTCGCTTCCATTACCCATCCTTTTGAAAGCGGAGTCGCGGCAACGCGGCTCCGCTTTTTGTGCCCTCGTGTTACCCGCGACCTGCCTCGACCAAAAAATCTCGGCCTGTAACAACTAGCCGGCATAATTGGGTCAACCTGTTACAGAATGAGACAAACAGAATTGTTCCGGGAAACCGTCTCAATCTGTAACATCTAGGCCCAATTTGGCCCTCCTCCTGTTACAGATCGAGACAAACGACCGGCCAGACAGCCCCAGCACAAAGAAAGGCTCCCCTCTCGCTCAGCGGACGAGAGGGGAGCCTTATATGTGACTACGGCAAAAGGATGGCAAAACCGCAGTCGCCCAAAAGGAGGGTCTGATTGAATCGGGCCTAGATAAGGTTCTTGCCAGAGACCTTATCGAAAAGGTGGGTCGCATTCTTCTCGAACTTGAACCAGATGGGGTCGCCGGCCTTGAGCGAACCCCTGGCCTCGAGGTCGACGACAGGGATGATCAGGACAAACTGGCCGTCGGGAGACGTCACATGAACGTGCTCGGTCGAACCCATGAGCTCGGTGACCTCGATGGTGCCCCGAAGCGCACCCTCCTCGCCCTTGTCGGCAAGCAGAATCTGCTCGGGACGCACGCCGGCCGTGATCTCCTTCATGTCCTCGCCGTCCCAGTTAAGCGCAAGCTGAGCGCAGGTCTCGGGGGCCAGTGCGACATTCATGTCGTCGGTCTTGACGGTAAAGCCCTCGCCCGAGCGCACCAGCTGGGCATCGAAGAAGTTCATCTGCGGCACGCCGATGAAGCCGGCGACAAAGATGTTCGCGGGATGGTTGAAGACCTCCTGCGGCGTGGCGATCTGCTGAACAACGCCGTCCTTCATGACCACGATGCGGTCGCCGAGGGTCATAGCCTCGGTCTGGTCGTGGGTAACATAGATGAATGTGCCTTTGATCTCGTGGCGAAGCTTAATGAGCTCGGCACGCATCTGGTTACGAAGCTTGGCGTCCAGGTTGGACAGCGGCTCGTCCATCAGGAATACCTTGGGGTCACGCACGATGGCGCGGCCGATGGCAACGCGCTGACGCTGGCCGCCCGAAAGCGCCTTAGGCTTACGGTCGAGGTACTCGGTGATACCCAAAATCTCGGCAGCGGAGCGAACCTTGCGGTCAATCTCGTCTTTGGGGACCTTCTTGAGCTCAAGCGTAAACGCCATGTTCTCGTACACCGTCATGTTGGGGTACAGAGCGTAGCTCTGGAACACCATGGCAATGTCACGGTCCTTGGGTGCCACGTCGTTGACGCGCTTGCCGTCGATGAGCACGTCGCCCGAGGTAATGTCCTCCAGGCCGGCAACCATGCGCATCGTCGTGGACTTACCGCAGCCAGAGGGACCAACGAGGACGATAAACTCCTGGTCGTGAACAGTGAGGTTGAAGTCCTCTACAGCGAGCACGCCATCCTCGGTAACCTTGAGGTTGTGCTTCTTCTCCTCGGTCTTCTTCTTTTTGCCAAAGAAGCCCTTCTTTTTGGACTCGTTGTTGGGATACACCTTCTGAACATGTTTGAGAACGATCTCGGCCATGTCTCTACCTTTCGATACGCGGCGCCACGCTGAGGGGCGCCGCAGAAACTTGCAAAACAGTTACGGCATCAGCCCTTGACGGCACCTGCCACCACGCCGTCGATGATGTACTTCTGGCAGAGGATGTACATGAGGACGATGGGGACAACGACCATCATGATGCAGGCCATCATGGGGCCGAGCTCGACGTGACCGTAGCCGCCGCGGAAGTACTGGATCAAGATAGGAATGGTCTTGTACTTGGTGGAGTCGAGGGTGAGGTAGGGCAGAAGATAGTCGTTCCAGACCCACATGGTCTCGAGAATGCCGACCGAAAGATAGGTGGGCTTCATGATGGGAAGGACGATCTTAAAGAACACCTGGACCGGGTTGCAGCCGTCGATCATGGCCGCCTCCTCGATCTCGAGCGGGATGTTCTTTACAAAGCCGGCGAACATAAAGACCGCTAGGCCCGCGCCAAATCCAAGGTAAATAAAGCAGATGTTGAACGGCGTGTTGAAGCCGATGCGGTCCGCCAAATTGGACAGCGTGAACATGAGCATCTGGAACGGTACGACCATCGAGAACACGAACAGGTAATAGAAGAAGTTCGAGATCTTGCTGTTGACGCGCACCACATACCAAGCGCACATGGAGCAGCACACCAAGATCAGCACGACCGACGTGACCGTGATGATGAGCGAGTACATAAACGCCGAGGCAAAGCCCTGCTCGTTAAGGGCGTGCACGTAGTTTGCAAGGCCGTTGAACGTCTCGGGCGTGAGCAAATCGAACGCCGTGGTGGTGCTGATTGCGGTCCCTTTCTTAAAGGAATTGAGCGCAATCATGAACACGGGGTAAATCCATGCGAGCGACAGGATCGTAAAGAAAATCGAGAGCGCACGGTTGATAGCCTTATCGCGTTTCATTACTGCTGCACCTCCTTGGACCTCGTGGCCTTAAGCTGGATCATGGAAATAGCGACGACCAGGATGCAGAAGATAACCGCCTTGGCCTGACCGATGCCCTGCCATGCGATGCCAGCACGCGAATAGAACGTGTTGTAGATGTTCAGGGCGAGCATCTCGGTGGAGTGCGCCGGGGCGCCACCGGTAAGGGCGAGGTTCTGGTCGAACAGCTTAAAGCCGTTGGTGATGGACAGGAACAGGCAGATGGTGATCGTCGGCATCAGGTTAGGAATCTTAACCTTCCAGAACGTCTGCCATGCCGTAGCGCCGTCGACCTTGGCGGCCTCGATGTAGTCTGACGGAATGGACTGCAGACCGGCGATGTAGATGATCATCATGTAGCCGACCTGCTGCCACAGGGTCAGGATGATAAGGCCCCAGAAGCCAGCAGCAGAGTTAAGGGCGATAAGGTCGGCACCGATGTTGGAGAGCAGGCAGTTGATCAGAATCTGCCAAATGTAGCCCAGCACGATGCCGCCGATCAGGTTAGGCATGAAGAAGATCGTACGGAAGATGTTGGTGCCCTTGAGCGCTTTGCGGGTGAGCGCCTGCGCGATGGCGAGGGCGATCACGTTGATGAGCACCGTCGACAGGAAGGCAAACGCCACGGTAAAGAAGAACGACGTGGCAAACTGCGGATCGGACAGTGCGCGCACGTAGTTCTCGATACCGACAAAGTGCGTGTTGTTGATGGTAATAAACTGGCAGAACGAGAGATAGAAACCCTGGATAAAGGGGATCACGAACCCGATCATAAACGCCAGGCACGTGGGCAGCATAAAGAGCGGCCACCAGCGCTTGAGTGCTTTGCCCATAGAAGGGTCCTTTCAATATGCAGGGAGCGGGCAAACCGACGTCTGCCCGCCCCCTGTCGCTAATCAGATAGCTTGGGCAGCAACTGCTTACTCGGAAGCAGCCTTCTCGGTCTTCCAGCCATCGACGAAGGCGTTCTTGACGCCGTCCCACTTGGTGTTATCGGCAGCATAGGCAATCAGAGCCTGCTTGAGGTTCTTCTTCCACTCCTCAGAGGGGATGTAAACGAAGTCCCAAGCGACGGTCTTCTTGCCGTCCTTAGCCATGGCAACAGCCTGCTGCGAGAAGACGTTGGTGGTTTCCTTAGCGCTCTTGAACGGGGCGGTCAGACCCATCTTGTCAGCGATGATGCTGGTGGCAGTGTCAGAAGTGACGCACCAATACATGAAGTCCTCGGTAGCCTTCTGGGCATCCTCGGAGGCCTGGGAGCTCACGCACCAGTAGTTCTCGCCGCCGGAGCACAGGCCCTGGTTCTCCTCGCCGTCGACACCGATGTAGATGGGCATCATGCCAATCTGATCGTCGGTCATACCGGCCTTGATGAGGTCGGCGTAGGCCCAAGAGCCGTTCTGGTAGAAGACGGCCTTGCCGGTTGCGAACTCGTTGGTGGCGTCGTCGCCGGTCTTGGAAGCAAGCTGCGAAGGATCGCAGGTGGAGTCGGTGATGTACAAGTCGAAGATCTGCTTAAAGTTGTCGAGATACTCGCCCTTAATCTCGTCATCCTCCTGGTTGTGCTCCTTCTCGAACTCGTAGTAGAGCGGCAGGTTGGCGAGGTGGGTGGTGTAGCGCCAGCTGGAGGAGTCATCCATGCCGGCGGAAGTGAAGGCACCGTCAACGCCAAGCTCGTCCTTGCGGGCCTGAATGTCATCGGCGCAAGCCTTCAGCTTGTCGAAGGAGTTGATGTCCTCGGCCTTGTAGCCAGCCTTCTCGAGGAGTTCCTTGTTGTAAATGATGCCGTAGCTCTCCTGGACCCAGTCGATACCCAGATCCTTGCCGTCGGACTGCAGAGCCAGGGAGTCGTCAATGAGCTCACCGCGGACCTTGGTATCGGACAGGTCGGCGCAGTAATCCTTCCAGTTCTTAAGACCGGTGGGGCCGTTGACCTGGAACAGGGTCGGAGCGGAGCTCTTGGACATCTCGGACTTGAGCTTCTCCTCGTAGGTGTTGGAGGCGGCGGTCACGATCTTGACCTCGACGCCCTTCTCCTCCTTGTACGCCTTAGCGATCTCCTTCCACTCCTTGTCGACCTCGGGCTTGAATTGAAGGAAGTAGACCTCGGCAGCGTCACCAGAAGCAGAGGAGCCGGAGCCGGCGGAGCCACCGCAGCCCACGAGACCCAGGCCAAAGACCGTGGCCGCGGAGCCAGCGAAGCCCAGGAACTGCCTTCTGCTCATTTCGTTCTTCATTACAATCCACCCTTTCACACCGTGGCGGCACCCTTTGCCGCCGCCTTCGGAGATTGGTTCGGGGACTTTGCCCCTTTTTCTGATTTTTACAATACGCTATTTGGCCAGTTGTTTGAACAAGTATTACTAGAGCGGTAGAAAAACTTCGGTGAACGGTTCCTGATACATTCGTACTTGACAAATATTGTCTAAACAATTAAAGCGCCCCGTGCGGCCGATATCCCATCGACCGCACGGGGCGCTTCATATCGGAACGCAAGCTTATGCGTCTGTTACCTATCGCTTGGAATTGATGCGGTAATGGAAGATCTCGGGGTGTGTGCGAGCATGCGTCACCTCGAACAAGATGCCGTCCGAGGTGTACGACTGACTCTCCATGACGGCAACGCAGTTGTATTTGCCGAGGTCAAGATAGCTACAGTCTTCATCGTTGGCGAGCTCGACACTCACCGTACGGCGACTTGCCATCACTTTGATGCCGCGCTTGTGCTCCAGATAGTCGTAGATAGATTCTGCCGCGATCTCGGGGGTCAGACCCTTGGCGATCGACTCCAAAAAGTAGCCATGGTCCACTTGGCGCGCACTGCCGTTGAGGCTTCGGACACGCACTACGCGAATCAGCTCCTCGCCCACCTTAAAGCCCAGGCGACGAGAGAGCTGCTCGGTGCAGACCAGATGTTCAAAGGACTTAACGTCCGTCGATGCAACGGCATTGTTGCGCTTTGCAAATTCGCCAAACGACTCGACTTCCTCGAGCGCGCCCAGCATGTCGGTTTCGCCCTTGAGCCAAATAACGCGTACGCCCTTGCCGTGTATGGGCTGCACAAACATCTCGTCGGCCAGCATGCTCAAGGCGCGGCGGACGGTATTGCGCGTGCAGCCAAATTCCGCGGTCAGCTCGGCTTCGGTTGGCAGCATCTCCTGAAATGCATAGGTCCCATTAATGATGCGCGAGCGGATCTCGCGGTAGATTCCTTCGTAAATCGCTTTTGGCATGGCTTCACCTCTAATGAATATGTATGGCTAGGCACGATAGCATTTCTTGGGGTTGTTTAAACCGTCTATCGGCAAAGCACGGATTATTTACCGTCGACGGTTCCCCCGGCACCCAAATCGGACCGAATCAAAACCGTCAATGCGGCAAGCAGCCAGTCCTCTACAATGAGTTCATTGTTTAAACGTTCTTGCTCGCACAGCATGTTGCATCCGGAAGGCATATTATGCTGCAGAAAATCCAACGCTTTGGCGGGGCAATGTTCGCGCCCGCCATGCTGTTTTCCATATCGGGCCTTATGGTCGGCGTCTCCGCCCTCGCAACGTCTGCGGACATCGTCGGCGACCTCGCCGTATACGGAACCCCTTGGTATGTTTTTTGGGCTATCATCCAGCGCGGCTCGTGGACGGTCTTTAAACGCCTTCCGCTGCTTTTTGCCGTAGCGCTACCCATCGGCCTTGCCCAAAAGCAACCGGCGCGCTGCTGCTTCGAGGCACTCGTGGCCTATTTTGCCTATTGCTTCTTTTTAAGCGAGATCATTAAGCTGAGCGGCGACAACCTTGGACTTAAGTACCCGTCGTCTTTGACCTCCGCCAGCGGCATCACCGTCATCGACGGCATCAAGACGCTCGACACCGGCATTATCGGCCCACTGGCGGTATCGGCCACCGTCGTCGCCATCCATGACCGCTTCTACGATGCCAAGGTTCCCGATTGGCTCGGTACTTTCTCGGGCTCCTCGCTGGTCTACCTCATTAGCTTTTTTGCCGTATTCGCCCTTGCCGCTATCTCGGCCGCCATCGTGCCCATCGTATACACAATGACCGAAACACTGCGCCATGCACTTACGGGCGTCGGTCCCTTCGGCGTGGGCGCCTTCGTGTTTTTAGAGCGAGCACTCGAGCCCGTAGGGCTGCATCACCTGCTCTACATGCCAATCTACTACGACAATCTGGTTATTACCGATGGCATCTACGCCACGTGGACCAACTTGCTTCCCATCCTCTCGCATAGCACGCGCCCCCTCAACGAGCTAGCGCCCTGGGCTGGTTTCACCGCCACCGGTTGGGTCAAGCTCTTTGGTCTTCCCGCCATCGCCGTAGCGTTCTACACCACGGCCAAGCCCGAACGCCGTGCCAGCCTCAAGACCATCCTTCTGCCCGCCATCGTCGCCTCGATGGTCTGCGGCGTCACCGAGCCGCTCGAGTTTCTCTTTATGTTCACCTATCCCGGACTCTTTTTGCTCTACGCCGTCCTATCCTCCTGCCTTGCCATGGCCATGAACTTCTTTGGCGTCGTCGGCATCTTCTCGGGTGGCCTTATGGAGATGGCTGCCTTCAACTTTATCCCGCTCATGCGGACGCATGCCGGCTCCTACCTTTTGGCACTCGGAATCGGACTCGTCTTTAGCGTCATCTTCTTCCTGAGCTTTCGAGGTCTTATCCTGACCTTTGACCTTAAAACCCCGGGACGCGAGGACTACATTGCCAGCAACACGGCGCTCTCGCGCTTGACGGGAAACGACGTTGACGAAAAGCGCTTATCCGAAGCCGGCGCTTCCGACTGCCAGGCATCACAAGATCGTCTGCTCGCCGAGCAGGTTGTGGCGCTTCTGGGCGGCGTCTCCAACATTGTGGGCGCAACCAACTGCGCCACGCGGCTGCGCGTCGAAGTCGCGGACCCTTCTATCGTCGCGGACAACGCAACCTTTGTCGCAGCGGGCGCCAAAGGCCTCATCGTCACCGGCAAGACTGCCCAGGTAATCATCGGCGTCTCGGTCCCCCGCGTCAAAGAGCACTTTGATCAGATTATGGGACTCGAACCGGGTTTTGCATTTGCCACCCCGCTTTCTCATGCCGCCGATGACGCCAAAAAGCATGGCAATATCTGCTTCTTCGACATCGACGGTACGCTTGCCTGGCAAGATCCCAAACTTGCCCAAGAGCTCCCCGAGGGCGAGCGAGACCTTTCCCCCTATCCCAACGAAACGGTTGCACAGGCAATTCGCACGTTTGTCGCCAACGGCAACAAAGCCTTTATCTGCACGGGGCGCACCCTCAGCTGCATCCATCCCAAGCTGCTCGAGCTGCCGTGGGCGGGCATCGTATGTCTCGCGGGCGGCTACGCCGAACTCGAGGGGCGCATCGTACGAAATGCGGCCATAAACCCCGGTCTGCTACAGCGCCTCGCCCCCTATCTCGAACAATCGGGTGAGGTCATTCGCTTTGAGGGCATCGATCGCGTCGTGCGCATGAGCGCAGATGCCCCCGAGACGTACGGATACGCGCGCACCGTGGGCGACGCCGTCACGCAACTCAAGCACTACAACGCTTATAAAATTCTTATGTCCACACCGCTCGCCAACCGCATCGCCCAAGATGAAGAGCTTGGGCCTCTGCTCTGCCTCAACGAGCTCGAACTCGAGGTCACGGAAATCTCGCCTCGCGAGTGCACCAAACGGGCCGGAATCAAGGCCGTGCTTGACGCCCTGGGGCCAGATCACGGCACTGTGTACGGCATCGGCGACGCAAGCAACGACATCGCCCTCATGGAGGCGGTCGATGTTGGCGTCGCCATGGGCAACGCGCCGGACTTCCTCAAGGAAAAGGCCGACTACGTCACCGACAGCTTCGACCACGACGGCGTCGTCACCGCGCTCGAGCACTTTGGACTTATCTAGCCGCGCCTCTTGCCGCATTTGCGACAACATGGCTCAATCGTCTTCAACCGCCGCGCTCGATGCCCTAATGTGGCAATATGTTGTCTGCATAACGCAACGATGCAACCTAAGAAAGAATGCGAGAACCCGTGTCCAGTCCGTTTACCAGCTTTTTAGCCCAGCATTTTGACCAGATTAACGACTATCTGGCCACGTTCTTTGACGGACAGGCGACCTCTGCCGATATCGAGCGCTACCTGTACGCGCCGCTCTCGGCATTTACGGCCAATGCCGGCAAGCGCCACCGCCCGCTCATCTGCATGCTCGCCGCCACCGCGGTAGGCGGCAGCTTTGAGAGCGCCCGAAGCGCGGCGGCGGCCATCGAGCACTTTCAGTCGGGAGCGCTTATCCATGACGACATCGCCGACAACGGCCAGCTGCGCCGCGGCAAGCCCTGTATGCACCTTACCGAGGGTACGGGACTTGCCATCAACTGCGGCGACCTAGCGCTCACCATGGTTACCAAGACGGTTCTCGACGACCCCACGCTCGAGGCAGACGTGAAGCTCCGCGTGCTCCACGAGCTCACCGAGATGATCGTTCGCACCATCGAGGGTCAGGCGCTCGACCTGGGCTGGGTCCGCGATGGGCGCTTTGACATCTCGGTCGACGATTATCTGGACATGGCGACGCACAAGACCGCGTACTACAGCGGAGCCACGCCACTTGCCGCCGGAGCCATTATCGGTGGCGGCAGCGAAGACCAGATTGAGGCGCTGCGCGCCTTTGGCCTGCACACGGGCCTTGCCTTTCAGATCCAAGATGATCTGCTCAACCTTATTGGCACCAAGGAGGCCGCCAACAAGGACTTCCGCACCGATATCACAGAGGGCAAGCGCACGCTCGTCGCCGTGCATGCCCTGTCAGACGAACGTTATCACGACGAAGTCGAGGCAATCCTTTCCTCGGGCACCGAGGACCCCGTGCAACTCGCACGCGCCGTGGAGATCTTCCAGCAGACCGGCTCTGTCGATTTCGCCCACACTTACGCACTCAACCTGACTGCCAAGGCCAAGGCCGCTATCGAAGGTGTCGAGCTCGACCCGCATGCACGCGAGCTGTTCGACTCCATGGCAGATTTCTTTGTGGAGCGCCTTAACTAGCGGGGGTTACAAAACCTGTCAGCAGCGCATTTGGGTACAACTTGCTACACTGTTGAGTGCATGTTTATGCAACCCTTTGCGTTGTCTATCCGACACACGCTCAAATAGTACGAATGGTACGCCGAAAGGGGTTCGTTCATGGAACCTATCACAACGGGCATGCAGGGAGCAGCCGTCGAGGACGTCCAGTCCCGCCTTCTGCAGCTCGGCTATACAATCGATGACGCCGAGGTCGCCGACAAGCGCTTTGGCACCACCACCGAGCAGGCTGTTGGTACCTTTAGGCTCGACAGCGGCCTTGCCGCTGGCTACGCCGTCGATATCCCCTGTTGGAGCGCCCTGGTAGACGCCTCGTATAAGCTGGGCGACCGCACGCTTTATCTGCGCATGCCCAATTTCCATGGTGCCGACGTTCGGGCCCTGCAGAGGGCACTCAACGTTTTGGGTTTTGCCTGCGGTGAGGACGACGGCTACTTTGGCCCGCACACCGAGGCGGCCTTGCAGCAGTTCCAAGAAAATGTCGGCCTGTTTGCCGACGGCATGGCATTCCAGGATACCTACGCCTATATCAACCGTCTGCATCACGTGTGGGAGGGCAAACCCTCGGTTACCGAGGCCGAGTCGCGCATCGGCTTTGCCCGCGCCGCCAACGTGCTCGAGCGCTTCCAGATTGCCGTTATCGGTGAGGACCCCATCGCACGCAGCGTTGCATCGCGCATGTGGAACATCGCCACGGCGACGACCGACAACAGCGGCATGATGCTTTGCGATTCCGAGGTTCCGACCGACGTGGACCTGGTACTCGAAATCGCAAGCGATGAGCTGCCCGCAGATGCAGCGCCGCGCGCCACGATCGCCCTTGCCGAATGTCACAACCTGGCGCAGCGCATCCGCACTGCCAATATCGCCGCGCAACAAAAGCCTGCACGTATCCGCATTGAGCTCACGGGCATGACGCGCTACAACGGAACCTTCACCGCAAGCGATGCACAGACACTCGCCGTACGCCTGCTCGATGGCGTTTGCGATGCCCTCGCAGATTAGGTAAACTAGACGAGCTGCTTTTGGGCAGCACCACACATTGGGACGTAGTTCAACGGTAGAACTCCGGTTTTTGGTGCCGGCTGTTGGGGGTTCGAATCCCTCCGTCCCAGCCAAGGTAACTGAGCGCCCCGGGCTTTCATCAGCCCGGGGCGCTTTCTTGTGGGCATGCGGAGGGATTCGAACCCGCAAGGGTGCGGAGCTGAGGAAACGCGAAGCGTTTTCCAGCGCAGCACGCAAGGAGCGGAGCGACGCAGCGGGGCGCGGCCGCCGGAAGGCGGACGCGGAATCCCTCCGTCCCAGCCAAGGTAACTGAGCGCCCCGGGCTTTCATCAGCCCGGGGCGCTTTCTTGTGGGCATGCGGAGGGATTCGAACCCGCAAGGGTGCGGAGCTGAGGAAACGCGAAGCGTTTTCCAGCGCAGCACGCAAGGAGCGGGGCGACGCAGCGGGGCGCGGCCGCCGGCAGGCGGACGCGGAATCCCTCCGTCCCATATCAACAACGGGCTCTCCGTATCTCAACCGGCACTTGGGGACGTTCCCAAAGTGCCGGCACTAAAGGAACGCCACCAAGTACCGGCTCATCCACCCTCAAAAGACAGACGCCCCAAGCCCGAAAGGACCAAGAGCGCCTTACATCTAGAAAATATCAGTCCCGTTCCGAAAAGCGAGCCGCCATCTACAAAATGGCCCGCCGGGGCCACGCGCCCCTAATTGTTCAGCATGCGGTCGAAGCTTCCCGAGTCGCCATCCCGATAGTCGGCGGTCATCAGAATCTCCTGCGGAATGCGACCGCCCTCGCGCAGCACATTGCGGAACTGCACGCGCGTGACCATAGGCAGATCCTTGATCGTCGCCGCCAAATTCTGCGGCACACCCTGATTGACAGCCGCAGGCTCGCACTCGCCGCCAGCTTTCACGCGACGCTTGTGCTCGGCGAGCATGGCACGGTACATGCCGGCATGCAAGCGAATCTCAACCACATTGGCATTGCGGGCCTGCTCGACGATGCGCGCACCCTCTCGGTCGATATCGCCCACGTAGTAGACATAGTTAAAGCGATAGCCGATCTCGGCCAGATAATCATCCAGTGCGTGCGAGACGCTCGCCTTGCAGCCGCCGCCAAAGATCACGCCACCCACCTTGGTGCCAAAGAGCTTAGCGTGCTTGCGGCCGCGCAGGAGCTTGACGATCTCGTCATAGGTGTCTAGGTTCTCGACCATAATGAACGGCTTGTCGGCGCCCAGCGTAAAGAAGCCCGTAAAGTGCACGGGGCGGTTGGGGGCGACCTTAATCGCCTGCATGCTGATGCCCTTTTCGGTCATACGCCGAATCAAGCGCTCGCCGTGTTTACCGTCAAAGGCCTTCTCATCGTTAAAAATCTGGTAGGCGCGCTGGCGACGCGAAGCGACCGGCGTGTCGGCACCGCGATTCTGCTCAATCCAAGCCTGGATGGTCGCAATCTCCTCGGTAATCTTGCGGTTGGACATCTCGTTGTGCTGAGTGCGCTGCGAAACCTTTTTGCCGTCCTTGCCCTCAACCTTAACGATTTGAGTCTGTTGCTCCTTAATATTGGAGAGTGCAGCAGGTGTGGGAACGACCTTGAGCAGCTGCCTGCCCAGGACACGGGCCAGAGCAAACGCCGAAACCTCGCCATGAGCGGGCGGCTCAGGCTGCTGGGCGGTCGCATCGTTTGCAGTCGGTTTGGGCTGCGTCTGGGATTTGCACTTGGAATCTGTCCGAGTATTGCGCTCTTGCTTTGGCGCGGACGAGCCCATTTGCGAACGCTCAGGCTTGCCCCCCTTTACTGGCTGGCGCTTGGGCTGCTCCGCCGGGATCTCAGCCTTAGCATCCTTGTTTTGCCCCGCTGCCTGCTCGGCCACGGATTCGGCATTTGAGCCACGGCCGCCACGATGACGACGACGGCGAGGCTTGCTCGAAGCGCTCTCCCCCGCTTTCTCGCCCGCAGACTGCTGGCCTCGGGGCTCGACATCGCCCGCAGGCCGCGGCTCAACAGGCTTCTGCTCACGGACCATCGGCTCGGCAGCCTTCTCAGCCTTCTCCGCTGGTGCAGCGGGAGCCTGGTCGGTCTTTTCTTGACGCCTTGCGGGATACGCACGACCCATAAAGCCGCGTCCGGGACGGCATGAACCCGGAGCCTTCTTGACGGGCTCCTCGGGTGCACCAGCAGCCTCGACGGACTCCTGAACGTCGCACACAACACCTCCCTGCTCGGCCTTAAAGTGAGCCCCGCGGCGACGCTTAGGCTCCTGGACCTCAGCGGCGCACTGCGGCTCGGTAACAGCCTCATCCTCGACGGGCTCGACATCCGTCGCATCCTTTTGAGCCACAGCGCGACGGAAGCGCTCCTGCTGGGCACGGCGCTGCGCATCGCGCTTGCCGCCCCCGCCAAAACCGCCGCGGCCCGCCTTGGCCGTAAAGGCGCGAACGACGCTCTCGTCAAGCAGCTCATCGGTGTCGACGTTCTCGCGCGGAGCCGTTTCCACCGCAACAGGCGCATCGACAACGTCCTCGACGGCCTCTTCGGCAGCCTCGGCAGGCTGCTCCTGGACATCGCGAATCTCGGCATTAATGGTATAGAACGCTGGGCGCCCGTTAACGCCGCTGCCCTCGATCTTGGTAACGATCTTTGCCGCGATAAGTTCATCGCGCATCGCCTTGGTGTCACATTCCTTATCGACGGAACGGAAAATCTGTGCCAGCGCGCTCGACTTGATCTTGAGCGCCTTGCGGCAGAGCAGGTCGTAGGCAACCAGCTTGGCACGCTCGGCAGAAAGCGACGTCTGGCTGCTCAGACGCTCAGCCAGGGCATCGACGTTGTTTTGGTTATCGGAATATACCGTCTTGGCCACGGGGCCCCTTTCATATGTACACATATACGTCTATATGGTACAACGCACGCCCCTATCCACGCAAAACATCTGCGAGAACACCCGGGCACACTAGCTTTTGCATGGAAAAAGGCCGAGTCCGCGCAGTTGCGGACCCGGCCTTTCCGAGTCATATAGATGTGACGTTCAATCCGTTAGGTCGATTAGGCCTTGGCGGCCTCGGCGTTTGCGGGAGCCTCGGCAGCAGCAGCGCGACCATACTCGGCCTTGCCCATCTCGGACCACTCGGGCTCCTCGTCGGGCATGGAACCGGCCTCCTTGCCGAAGAACTCCTTGAGGCAGTTGACGGCAACGATGAGGCCCAGGACCATCAGCAGGACGGCAAAGACGAGCTGCAGACCCTTGGTGGCGGCGACGGAGACGGCGGCCGTGGTGGCGGTAGCCGGGATGGTACCGAAGAAGCCGTAGGCCTGGACGGCGGTCATGCAGCCCATGGCGCTCTGGACCAGCGAGGTAAAGGTGCAGCAGAGCAGGAAGGCGACGGGCACGTAGAGCATCCAGCCCTTGCGGCCGGTGCACTTGCAGAACACGGCAAGGGTGATCATGGTCATACCGCCGAGCAGCTGGTTGGAAGCACCAAAGAGCGGCCAGATGTTGGCATAGCCGCCAAAGGCGAGGGCGAGGCCGGGGAGCAGGGTGACAACCGTGGCGAACCAGGGGTTGCCGAGGACCTTCATGTAACCGGCCTTGGACTCGATGGCCAGGGCGTCGTTGGTCTGGGCAAAGAACTCGGAGAACGAGGTGCGGGCGATGCGGGCGACGGCGTCGAGCGAGGTCAGGGCCAGAGCGGAGACGTTCATGGTCATAAAGACGGTAGCAAGCGTGCCGTCAACGCCGAAGGCCTGCATACCGCGAGAAATGCCAGCAGCGAAGATCTGGAACGGGGTGGAAGCGACGCCGGCGTTGAGGGCGCCGGTACCGGCAGTGTTCATGTCGGAGAACATGATGCCGGCGACGATGATGGCGAGGATGCCGACGAAGGACTCGACGATCATGGCGCCAAAACCGACCTTGACGGCGTCCTGCTCCTTCTCGACCTGCTTGGAAGAGGTGCCCGAAGAAACGAGGCTGTGGAAACCGGAGAGAGCGCCGCAGGCAACGGAGACAAACAGGACCGGGAACATCATGCCCGAGGCATTGCTAAAGCCGGTGAAAACCGGAGCAGTGATGGCGGCCTGGCCGTTAACGCCCAGGACGACGATGCCGAGGACAGCACAGACAATCATGACGATCATCATGATGGAAGTGAGGTAGTCGCGAGGGGTCTTGAGCATCTGGATGGGCATGGCACCGGCAAAGACCAGGTAGACCATGACGACGGCGAACCACTGGAACTTGTCCAGGTAAACCGGGAACTGCATACCGACGGCGAACATGAGGACCATGAGCACCACGCCGGTGACGAACTCGGCAGCGCCGGTGAGGTTGAACTTCTTCTGAGCCCAACCAAAGGCCATGGCGACGAAGGTGAACAGGATGGAGATGGTGCCAGCGCAGCCAGCGGCATAGGACTTGGTGAAGTCGATGGCACCGGTGGCAGCGCCAGAGGCGTCAACGACCGGGGTGAACATGAACGTCTTGCAGACCATGTCGGTAAAAGCGGCGATGACGATGATGCAGAACAGCCAGCAGAACAGCAGGAACAGGCGACGGCCGGTCTTGCCGATGTACTTCTCGATGAGCTGAGCCAAGGACTTGCCGTTGTTCTTCATCGAAGCGTACAGGGCGCCAAAGTCGTGAACGGCGCCAAAGAAGATGCCGCCGACGAGGACCCAGAGCACGACGGGCAGCCAGCCGAAGGCCATGGCGACGATCGTACCCGTAACAGGGCCAGCACCGCAGATCGAGCTGAACTGATGCGAGAACGCGGTGAAGGCGGAGACGGGCGAGAAGCTCTTGCCGTCCTTCATGCGCTTGGCAGGCGTGAGGGCCTCTTTATCAACGCCCCACTTGTTAGCCAGCCAGCGGCCGTAGCCCAGATAGCCACAGGCGAGCACCGCCGCGGCCACAACCATGAGCAAAACTCCGTTCATTACATTTCCTCCTCTAAAAAGAACTTCCTAGACATAAAAAATGAGGGCCGTCGGTTGCGCTCGACGGCCCTCATCTTCATCAGCCGCCCGTTATCGTACGGGCTAGCTGTATGTGCTAACCCGCATCAGATAATTACTACGCTGATAATGTTTAGCTGATGCGTGAACATGTCTAAGAAATCCTCTTCAATCATGATGCGAACGATCCGTGCGTGTTCACATCCCCCAGTGGATGAAAAGGAGTATGAAACTTTAGTTGCCTAAAGTCAACGCAAATATGTAATGAATTTTCAACTTTATTTGAATTTCTCGGTATAAAACGTCACTGACCTCGGACTTTACCCAACGACAGTTTTTGCTTGAGAGATGCTCCTCGGGGGCGGGGCGGGCGCCTGCCGCCACATATGAACTTTCCTGCTCGGACAGTCCTGCTCACGACGGAGGCCACATTAAGTGGCCTCCTGTTCGTGCGGAACTCGCGATAAAGTTCATATATGGCGGCAGGCGCCCGCCCCGCCCCCGAGGAGTTCCCATCCCAAATCTCAACTCTGTTATCATAATTACGATAATATCCTGATAGCTCAGGAGGTAGCTGTGAATATTAGGCCAGTCTCAGATCTTAGAAATCACTACCCGGATGTTGAGCGCGAAGTCGAACAGGAGGGTCCGGTTTTTCTAACTAAAAACGGGCGGGGCTCTATGGTCGTCATGAGCTTTGAGCAGTACAAGTCACTGAGCAATACAATCGAGAGCGCACTTGATGCCGCTGATCGTCAGGCTGCCAGCATGCAACTTCGCTATACACACGACGATGTCTTTGGCTCTGTCAGAAAAATGCTCGACGGCGGTCTCGATGAACAGGCACTATAAGCTCCGCTATCTTCCCCTATTTTGGGAGGACCTCAGCCAAGCAGCGTCATATATCGCCTTTGATCTCAATAACCCCGCTGCAGCAAATAGGCTTGTCGACAATGTTGAAGCAGGCATACTCGAGCATCTCAAGAATCCAACCATGTCACCAACATACCCTTCGACAAGAAGACGGTTGCACCCGTATTACCGCTTCTACGTTGGCAACTACATGGTTTTTTATGTCGTCATCGACGACGTCATGGAAGTCCGCCGACTGCTATATAAAAGCCGAGATATTGAGTCGATTATCAGGTAGGTTTCTTTCAGCTAATGCACGCCGTAAATTCGACGCAGGCTGGCTAACCTTGCCGGACGTTGTCGACGCCGATCCAGCTCAGTAGCTGCATCGATACAGAAAGGTTCCCGACCGGAGGGGCCGGATATAAGGTTTATCGCGAGTTCCGCACGCAAAGAAGGCCACTTAATGTGGCCTTCGTCTTGCGCAGGACTGTAGAGCAGGAAACCTTATATCCGTCCCCTCCGGTCGGAGACCGCGCCCATACGACTACAGCGTCATGTTTGGATCGGCGTCGACGTCGAACGGCGAGATTTCACCTCGGTCGAATTTGCGGCGAGCGACCTCCGCAATCATGGCGGCGTTGTCAGTACAGGCCGAGAGAGGCGGCACCGTTACGCGAATCCCCTGACGCCCGAGTTTCTTAATCATCATCTCGCGCAGATGCGGGTTGGCCGAGACGCCGCCACCGATGCAATACTCCTTGCACCCGGTGGCGTGCAGCGCGTTCTTGGCCTTCTTGTACTGCACGTCAAAGACCGCCGCCTCAAACGAAGCCGCAAGGTCGGGCAGGTGAATCGTGCGCCCAGCCTTGGTCTCCTGCTCAATATAGAGCGTCACCGCCGTCTTGAGGCCCGAAAGCGAGAAGCGGTAGTCTCCCCTGCTGTTAAGCGCACGGGGAAAATCGATCGCGCGGGGATTGCCCGTCTCGGCGAGCTTGGAGATGATGGGGCCGCCGGGATAGCCCAGGCCCAGCGCCTTGGCAACCTTGTCGAAGGCTTCGCCCACGGCGTCGTCCAGCGTCTCGCCAAGCACCTCGTAGTCGCCCCATGCCTTTACGTGCACGAGCATGGTGTGCCCACCCGAGACAAGCGTAAAGATAAACGGCGGCTTAAGGTCGGGCTGCGCCAGCAGGTTGGCGAACAGGTGACCCTCCAGATGATTGACGCACACGAGCGGTTTACCGGCAGCATACGCAAAGCCCTTGGCAAAGGCGACGCCCACCACCAGGGCACCCACCAGGCCTGGGCCTTGCGTCACACCCACGGCGGCAAGCTCACTTGGCGCAATCGCTCCACCCTCAAGGCCAAGCGATACCGCGGCATCTTCAAGCGCCGCGTCTACGACACTCACAATCACCTCGACATGCTTGCGCGAGGCGATCTCGGGCACCACGCCGCCAAAGCGAGCATGAAAATCAATCTGCGTCGACACCTGGTTGGCCAGCATATTGCCGTCCGCATCGATAATCGCAACAGCCGTCTCATCGCAAGAGCTCTCGATGGCAAGAACTAGGCGACGGCGCTCGATTTCGGCACGCTCCTCGGCGGTGCGCTCGGGCTCAGGCAGCGGCCAGACGCGCTGCTCGGCAGCCGTTGGCTCGGGCGAGGCATTGTCGAGAGGAAGCACCAGGGGCAGCGACGCCGTCATGACGATGGCGTCCTTGCCGACGCCGTAGTAGCCACGGCGACGACCCGCCTCGGCAAAACCCAAGGCGCTATAGAGCGCAATCGCACCCTCGTTGCCGTCCTCAACCTCAAGCGAAGCAGTGGTGCAGCCGAGCATCTGGGCGTCATAGCTCACGTGCGACAGCAGCTTGCGGGCAATGCCCTCGCGACGATGAGCAGGATCAACCGCGACGTCCATAATCTGAACGTCACCGTCGACGACCATGCCGCCGGCAAGTCCCAGCAGCTGACCGTCGTCGTGCGCCACCCACCAGCTACGCGGAGCGGCAACGCCCTCGCCCAGCTCGGACAGGAACATGCCCGGCGTCCACGCCTCGTGTCCGGCGCCTTCAAAGCAGGCGGCCTCCAATGCGCTCGCGCCCTCGGCATCCGCCGCGCCCATGGGACGGAACTGCAGATGGCGGCCGGCGAGCTCGTCGGCAACACCCGTAATCTCGCTCTGGGCGCTCTCGGCAAGCCCAAGGCGCTTGCGCTCATTTTCCTCGGCATCCGAAAGACGCGTGTAGATCGGCAATACGCGAGCCGGATTACCGTCGCCCGCGGCGTGCGCCATCAGAAGGCCCTCGCCCGAGGGCCACCACAGGTCTCGCTCCACGCAGCGCGCAGTCTCGTCCTCACTCAGCAGCTTGCCATAACGTACGAGACCGTCACCAGTCAGCTTAACCTGGCTCCAGTCCGCGGCCTGGCGCCACTCATCAAGCGCCACGGCGGCTTTGACCACGTGTTCGCGCTCAAACAGACGCTCGGGACCTTCGTCCCCCAGCACGTACAGAGCCGGATACACCTCGCCACGCATGGCGTCGGCAAGAACACCAAGCTTGCCGCGCACGCCAGCCTTCCACGCCGTCCAGGCGCAAGCGTCAAGTGTCGACACGCCCAGCAACGGCACGTTGGCACCGCGCGCCAGACCCTTAGCGGTCGAGATGCCAATGCGAACGCCCGTAAACGAACCCGGGCCGCGTCCAACCACATAACAGCCGACATCGCCGCGATTCAGCCCGGCCTGCGCCAACACGCCATCGACAGTATTCACAAGTTCCACGTTGGCATGGCGACGACACAGATGGTCCCCGCTCACCAGCTTCGCCTCGCCCGTCTGCTCATCAATCCAGCTTGCCGCGCAGGCAAGCATGTCGGTCGAAGTATCGAGCGCCACTACCAGCGCGTTGTCGTTATGCAAGCTCATCTTGAACAGCCTTATCAATCAAATCGAAAAGCTCCGTCGCGCGCTCGCCGTGCGCCTCGAGCGCGATCGTTCGCACGTCGCTATCGTCCTCATCGCGCCTAAGCGTCACCGAGAGATACTCATCCGTCAGCTCGTCCTGAAACTGCTCGCCCCATTCCAACAGGCAAGCGCCCTCATAGCCGAGCACGTCAAAAATGCCCGTATCCTCGAGCTCGTAGGCATGCTCCAAGCGGTACAGATCAAAATGGAACAGCGGAATACGCCCCTGGTCGTGAACGGCCATGAGCGCGAACGTAGGACTCGTGACCATATGCCCGTCGCCCAAGCCGCGCGAAACGCCCTTGGTAAAGTGGGTCTTTCCCACGCCCAAGCCGCCGGTCAGTATCAGCACATCGCCATTTTCTAGACACGGTGCGACCAACTCGCCAAAATGCTCCGTATCGGCAGTACGAGCCGTTTTGTAGGTACCTAGCCCCAGGCGCTCCAGGGACATATACGCTCCTTATTATTCCGAGGCGCCCTCTGGCGCGGGGTGTCGCACCAGATAGTCGCCCAGCATCTTAAAGTCTTCCTCCAGCAACTCCTGCCACGCCGGATTGCGCAGCGCCGCCGCGGGATGAAACGTCGGCATCACCACAAAGTGCCCCATCTGATGGAACCTGCCGCGCAGCTTGGTAATGCCAATCTCGGTCTTGAGCACAAAGTGCGTTGCGGGATTACCGAGCGTCACGATGATATCGGGCCAAATGCTTCGAATCTGCTCGCGCAAAAACGGTGAGCAAGCAAGTACTTCCTCGGGACGCGGATTGCGGTTTCCCGGCGGGCGACATTTAAGCACATTGGCGATATAGACATCTTCACGCTTAAGGCCCGCCAGGGACAGAATGCCGTTGAGGTCTTCACCCGCCGCCCCCACAAAGGGCTCGCCCTGTAAATCCTCGTTACGGCCCGGCGCTTCACCAATAAACATCACGCGAGCGCGGGGGTTTCCCACCCCAAACACGATATTGTGGCGCGACTGGTAAAGCTGGCAAAGGTGGCAATCACCCAGGACGGCCTCGATCTCCTCGAGTGCAACTTCGCGCGGCGCCTGATGGCTATGGCCGGGGATGTGCATAACGCCCATAGCGGCCCCTACACGTAGACCTTGTCGAGACGCATGCCAAAGCCGCAGGCGACCTCGTAGTTAATCGTGCCGCGCAGGCGCGCCATCTCATCCATGGTAATCTCGGCATCGCCATCGCGACCGATAATTATCATCTCGTCGCCATGTTCGGCCTCGGGAATCTCGTGAGCCGGGTTGGACTGAATGGCAACCATAAACTGATCCATGCAGATATTTCCGACCTGACGCACGCGCTCACCGCGATACAGCACGTCCATACGATTGGAAAGCGTGCGCGAAAGGCCGTCGGCATATCCGATCGGCAGTGTGCAGATCTGAACGCGTGTGCGCGGTACGCGGTAGGTAAAACCGTAGCCTACGCCCTCGCCCATCGCAGGATGCGCCACGCGCGTCACGCGCGCATGAACGCTCATAACGGGATCAAGCTGCATCACGCGGCCGCTCAGCTCGCACGGCTGCATGCCATACAAGCCAACGCCAGCGCGAATCATATCAAAATGCATCGAGGGGTCGAGCATCGAGGACGGCGTGTTGGCACAGTGCACGATACCGCACTCAAAACCCGCATCCTTAATGGCCTGAACGGCCTCGGTAAAGCGCTGGCACTGCAGCTTGTAGTCCCAACCCGATGGTTCGTCGGCCGTGGCAAAGTGCGTAAATACGCCGTCGCACTGAATACCGCGATGGAAATTAATACCGCGGACAAAGTCGAGCACCTGCGTGTAGTGAACGCCGATGCGGTTCATACCTGTCTCGATGGCAAGATGATACTTGCCCACCTTGCCCGCCGCGACGGCACATTCGCCATACGCAAGGGCAAAATCGGACGTATAGACCGAGGGCATGATATCGAACTCGAGCAATGAAGGAATAGCCTCGATGGGAGGCTCGCTTAGAATCAAGATGGGCTTGGTGATTCCGCCCTGGCGCAACTCAATACCCTCGCTGACCGTCGCCACGGCAAACATGTCGGCACCGGCCGAATACATGATCTTGGCGCACTCGACGGCTCCATGACCATAAGCATCGGCTTTAACCACGCAGCACAGGCGCTGACGCGGATCTAGCAAGTTCTTATAGGCCCTCGTATTGCGGCGGAGCGCCCCGCGGTCGATCTCGACCCAGGACCAACGCGTCAAATCGGCTTTATTCATGATTAGTCATCCGACCCTTCGTCCATGATTCCCAGATCATCGAGCGCATCCTTTGCCGCCAATTCCATGGCGGGACCGATCAAGTCGATAAGATCGGTCGCGATAACGCTCTTCTCGCCATACTCCGTCGCCGCAGCAAAGCCGGCATAGCTGTGGAGTGCGACGGCATACGAGTACAGCAGCTCCCAACGGTCCATCTCGTCACGCATGGTCGCAAGCGTTCCTGCAAGGATACCTGCGAGGACATCACCCGAGCCAGCGGTCGCCAACGACGCTGGGCCCGAAAGCGGCAGCAGCACGCGCTCGACGCCGCAAATGGCCGTCGTCGGGCCCTTAGCGATAACAACGAGATTATCGGAACCGGCAGCCCAGACAATCTTTTGAGCAGCGGCAATCGCAGTGCCAAGATCATTGACCTCGTCGCCGGCAACGAGACGCGAAAGCTCGCGATAATGCGGCGTCATAACGAGCGGCTGCTCGCGACGGTACATCTCGGGATTACTGTCGATGCCGTCGATTGCAATCTTGGCAAGGCAGTTGAGCGCATCTGCATCTAGGATAAGCGGCACATCGAGCTCAAGCAGGCCCGAAACGACTTGCATCGATCCGGCAGACGTCGTCATGCCAGGACCGCACACAACGCAGCTGTACTTCTTAGCAATCTCGCACACTGTCATACGCGCAGCGGCACCAAAAGATCCACGGGAATCAGACGGAATGGCGAAAACGGGAATCGACGGGAGCGCCATACGAATAAGGTTGGCGCACGCATCGGGCGTCGCAACGGCCACATAACCGGCACCAGCACGAGCGGCAGACTTTGCGGCCATGATGGCGGCACCAGGATATTGTGCCGACCCGGCAACGATGAGCGCGGAGCCGCGCGAATACTTATCGATATTCGTGGGCAGCGGGGCAAAGTAGTCCACCAGATCACCGGGCTCAACGATCTCGGCAGCATGATCGACATCATCGATGACTTCGTCGAGGCGGTCGTACAGACCGCCACACACCAGGTCGCCAGCATACTCCGGACCGTCAGCGCTGTAGAGGCCGATCTTAGGGGCAATCATCGTCACGGTACGCTCGGCACGGATGCAGTCGTCATCCACAACGCCCGTCTCGGCATTCAGGCCCGAGGGAACATCGATAGAAACAACGTGATCGGCGCACTCGTTAACCGTAGGAATCCAAATAGAAAACGGCGCACGAAGGTTGCCGTGAAAACCGGTACCAAAAATAGCATCGACCACGACATCCGCTTTGTTAATGAGAACCTCTAGCTCGTCTCGCGAAGGCCCAACGCACACATGAACGTCGCGACCGGCGGTGCGACGGGCAACGTGACGAGCAAGGGCAGCAGGAATCTCATCCGGCTCAACTGGAGAAACGATATCAACATCAACGCCCTTATGGGTCAGGATATCCGCAGCGACCCAACCATCACCGCCATTGTTGCCAAAGCCGACCAGCACAAGAACGCGATCAGGGTTGAGCTTTAAAATCTCGTTGGCGGCAAATTCACCTGCCAACTCCATGAGCTCGGCCTTCGAGGTGCCCTCGCGCTCGATGATATCCTCGAGGCGAACGACTTCCTCGGTACTCAAAACCGGTTTCATCTATGCTCCTTGCGTATCTTGCGGATCATCGATCAAATGCTCCGACAAAGCAGATTGTTGCAGCTGTTCAAGCTCATCCAATACAGAACGAGCCTCTTTAAATGTCTGGGCAACGCGCTCCTTGGTGCTCATTTTTTCTTCCTTAGGCTTAGGTCGAGCATCCTCGGTGATCGCAATGGCATTAGCGACAGCCAAGTCACCCGTAAGGGTAATAGAAAGAGCAACCTCGACAACACCCAAATCCTGGGCGATTTCGAGAGCGCGACCAGAAAGCAGAGCCTTTGGCTTGCCGAGCCTATCGCGTGTTACGGAAACGTCCTTACGTCCAACGCCCTGACTAAACCCCGTTCCAAGTGCCTTAAGTACCGCTTCGCGAGAGGCAAAGCGGCTGGCATAATGAGCGGCAGGGCGAGACGACGCATCGCAATACGCACGCTCTTCATCGGTAAACACGCGCCGGGCAAACGAGGGCGTCTTCTCAAGGATTGATTTCATTCGGGAAATCTCGACGATATCAACGCCGATACCAGCTTCAGCCATGTTCACCTCCATGCTACACAGACTACGATATTGTAGCCCGTTCAAAGAAGATGCGACAAACGAGGGTTATAAAACACAGCTACTATGTGAGACAAATTGCCTGAGAAACGAAAAAGGGGGAGGCCGCGAT
>NZ_JBNPKM010000017.1:0-48724 GCF_050312955.1 Collinsella sp. SGI.241 | reverse complement strand
GCTCAGATTTCGGGTCGTAGTTTCCTAGAGAGGCCCCATCCGGAAAGCCCGTCCCAGAATTCGTCTGGATAGTGGGACACGCTTTCCGGAAGGCTGTTCCACCGTAACTTCGAAGAGTGGCTATGCGCTGCATGGCAGTGGCGCAAATCTGCTACACTAGTACAACATGCCTCCGTAGCTCAGGGGATAGAGCACCGCTCTCCTAAAGCGGGTGTCGACGGTTCGAATCCGCCCGGGGGCACCAGAGCAATATCGAGCCCGGTACCGCTGCGGTACCGGGCTCTTCTGGTCTAAGGGCCGGATTCGGGCCGTCGACACCCGCGTCACCGATTTCCCCGCGGGGGGAGTTTTCGAATCCGCCCGGGGGCACCAGAGCAATATCGAGCCCGGTACCGCTGCGGTACCGGGCTCTTCTGGTTTAAAGGCATGCCGTAGTTTTCGCTGCTTCGGATAAAGAAAGCGCCCGCTTGCTGGGGGAGCAAGCGGGCGCCTGTGAGCGAATATGTTTGCGGCATCAGCCGCTGTGGGCAATGTCTCGATGACTAGTTGGTCGTGCCGGAATCGTCGCCTGAATCGGTGCCAGAGCCAGAAATCGAAACCGTCAGCGTGATCGTGCTGTCGGTGGACTGCTTGCCAGTGGGGGAGACGCCCGTCACGGTGGCGTTTTCGTTACCACTCACGGGGTTGCCGTTCTGATCGCAGAATGCGATGTTGTAGAATCCGGCGTTGTTGAGCGCGGTGACGGCGGAGGAGATGCTCTTGCCGTACAGGTTGCCCGGAACGTTTGCCTTGCCGGACTTCTTGGCGATGACGACGGTAATCGTGGCGCCGGGCTTTTGCTTACCGCTGGGGTTCCAGCTAATGACGGTGCCCTCGGTGACGGAATCGTTCTCCTGGTAGGTTACATCGACGCCAAAGCCGGCCATATCGAGGGCGTTGCGTGCCTGAGCCTCGGTCATGTCGGTCAGATCAGGGACAGAGGTGGTGTCGGGTCCACTCGAGACTTTGTACGAGATGGTCGTGCCCTTCTCGACTTCCTTGCCCGCATCGGTGCCCTGTTCAAAGACTTCGCCCTTTTCGGCCTCGTTGGCTTCCTCGGTGGCATTGCCCTTAAGGCCGACGCTTGCCAGCGCCGCCTCTGCCTGGTCCTTGGTCAGACCAACGAGCTGCGGGACATCAACCTTCTCGGAGGGCTTGGGACCCTTGGAGATTACCAGATTCACCTTGGTGCCCTTGGGCTTCTTGGTGTGACCGTTAGGAGTCTGCTCGACAACCTTTCCCTCGTCGACGTCGTCGTTGTAGCTCTGGTCAATGGTTCCGACGTCAAGGCCGGCATCCTTAATCAGTTCGACGGCGGTCTCCTGGTCCTTACCCAACACATCGGGAACCGGGACCTGCTCGCCGCCAAAGAGTCCGGTGGCAAAGGCCACGATGACGCCGATTACGGCTACCGCAGCAACTACGGCGGCGATGATCTTGTTCTTGTTGGATTTGGGCTGCTCGGTGGCGTAAGAGCCGGTTGAACCCGAGACGGAGCTGCGAGCGTTATTTTGTCCGCTCACGCCCGAGACGGGGCGTACCATGGCGCGCGTCTGGTCGGATAGCTCTCGGGTCTTGGTGGCACCCAGGTCGCCAACGGCGCCGATAACGCGCGTAGGCTCCGGCACGTTGACGGCGCGACCAGACAGGTAGCTGTTGAGCACCTGACGCAGCTCGTCGGCCGTCTGGAAACGGTTAGCCGGATCTTTTTCCATGCACTTGAGGATAATGCGCTCAAGATCGGCATCGACACCGGAGTTGATCTGGCTCGGCGGCACGGGCAGCTCGTTGACCTGCTTGAGTGCGACCGAGATGGCATCGTCGCCGTCGAAAGGCACGCGGCCGGTGGCGCACTCGTACATCACGACGCCCAGCGAGTAAATGTCCGAGGTGGGGCCTAGATCCTGCCCGCGGGTCTGCTCGGGACTTACGTAGTGGGCGGTGCCCAAAACGTTGTTGTCCTGCGTAAGGTGGCTGTTCTTGGCGCGCGCGATGCCAAAGTCCATGACCTTGATGTTGCCGTCGGGCAGCACCATGATGTTCTGCGGCTTAATATCGCGGTGGATGATCTCGTGCTTGTGGGCGACCGAAAGTGCGGAGCTGATCTGCGAGCCGATCTGAGCGACCTTTTTGGGATCAAGGGCGCCGTGGCTCTTGATGCCGCTCTTAAGGTCGGTGCCGCGCAGGTATTCCATGACGATGTAATAGGTGTCGCCGTCCTTGCCCCAATCGTAGACGCCGACGATATAGGGGGAGGAGAGGCCGGCGGCTGCTTGGGCCTCCTGCTTAAAGCGTGCGGCAAAGGTGGCGTCGCCGGCATATTGCGGCAGCATGATTTTGATAGCTACCGTGCGGTCGAGGACCTGGTCCTGTGCACGGTAGACGGTCGCCATGCCGCCCGTTCCTACCTTATCCTTGAGGAGGTATCTTCCCCCGAGGACCCTCTGTTCCATTCCTGCTCCTAACATGACTATTCGCTCAACGATGTGTGTAGTACCAAATTTGAGGCCGCTGGGGCCGTGTGGCGCATTGCCGCTAGCGTTATCGGCCGCGGCACGCCCCATGCTTGCGCATCAATCACGGGCATCACGCTCCCTGGGCGGCAAGCGCCGCGGTCAGGACGATGCCGGCGATCTTTGCCGCCTCGACATCGTGCTTGTCGTAATCCTCCAAGGCTACCGAGATGGCGACCGTGGGTGAATCGTAAGGCGCAAAACCGACGAACATTGAGTTGACTTTGGTACCGACGGTCTCGGCAGAGCCGGTCTTGCCGGCAACCTTGACGCCCGGAATCTGGGCATCGGTGCCGGTGCCGGATTGAACGACGTCGAGCATGGCCTGTTTGACCTGTTCGGCCGTGGTGGCGCTGACGGCCTGGCCCAGTGAGCGGGACTGCGTGGTTTTGACCACGGTTCCGTCTGGGGCGAGCACCTGGGCAACGAAGAACGGGTCCATGACGACGCCGCTGTTGGCGATGGCCGCCGCGATAACGGCGTTCTGCATGACGGTGGTCTGCGGACCCGGCGTGTGGTCCATGCCGACGGGCTGGCCGGCGCCGGCCCAGGCGGTTTCCCATTCGGTCATGAGCGAGGGGTCGGCCATGATGGACGCCGTGGCGGTTAGGTCCTGACCGAGCTTTTGGCCATAGCCAAAGGCGTTGGCGAACTGTACGAGCGAGCTGGCGCCGACCTCGTTTGCCACCTGACCAAAGACGACGTTGGACGACACGGCAAAGGCCTGCTGCAGGCTAATCGTGCCGTAGCTCTCATTGGCGGAGTTGGTGACCGGTGCATTGCCGATATCCATGGAACCGGGCGCCTGGTAAGTGCTCGAAAGGCTTGCGGTACCGGTCTCGAGTGCCGCCGAAAGCGTGACGACCTTAAACGTGGAGCCCGGAGTATAGAGGGCGTCCATGGCGCGGTCGTACATAGAAGCGTCCTCACCGCCGCCCGATTGCAGCAGGGCGTCGATGTTGGTGTTGTCGTAGGTGGGCGAGCTGGCGCATGCGAGCACCGCGCCAGTGCGCGGGTCCATGACCACAACGGCGCCCTTAAAGCCCTTGAGAGCCTGTTCGGCGGCCGTCTGGATGCGGGAGTCGATGGTGAGTTTGGCGGTGTTGCCCGGCTGGTTTTGGCCCGCGAGCGACGCGATGGCATTGTTCCAGCTGGAGTAATCCTTGGAACCGGTGAGCGTGTCGTTCATCACGCTCTCGATGCCGGCGGTACCGTACTGCTGGCTCACATAGCCAACCACATGGGCGGCCAGGTTGCCGTTAGGGTAGGAGCGTACGTAGGTGCCGTCCTCCTGTTGCAGCGATTCGGCCAGCGTCACGCCGTCGGACGTGATGATGGAGCCGCGCTGGATGTACTTGGAACGGGCGATGGTGTGATTGTTGGTCGGCATATCCTGGTAATCCTTGGCCTTGATGACCTGGACATAGGTGAGGTTGCCGATGAGGATGGCGAACAGGGCCGTAAAGGCAAACACCGCGCGGGTTAGGCGGTTAGCGAGCGCCACGCGACCGAGCACGCCAGATTCGGGCGTATCGAGCAGGCGACGACGCATGCGCGAGCCGGTGGAGTGGCTGCCACGGCCGTAGGAAGACGAAGAAGCGAAGCGCGTGCCGGCATGCGCCGCGGCAGAAGCGACCTGGTCGTCAGAGATAGCGGCCATGGTGCCTGTACCGGTGAGCTCGGCTTCGCGACCGGTGGCCTCATCGCCGGCGCGCAGCAAAAGCGCGACAATGATAAAGCTCGCCAGCAGCGAGGAGCCGCCCTGGCTCATAAAGGGCAGGGTGACGCCGGTCAGCGGAATCAGGCGGGTAACGCCGCCAACGATCAAGAAGGCCTGGAAGCTAATGGCGGCCGTGAGGCCCGTGGCGCTAAATGCGGCAAGGTCGGACTTAGCGCGGGCGGCCGTGGTCAGGCCTCGCACGGCAAAGAGCATAAACAGGACGAGTACGGCGCCGCCGCCCAAAAGGCCCATTTCCTCGCCGATGGCCGAGAAAATGAAGTCGGACTCGACGACGGGGATGTTATTGGCCATGCCATTACCGATGCCAACGCCGATAAGACCGCCGTCAGCCAACGAGAAAAGGGATTGCACAATCTGGTAGCCCTGGCCCTGGGCATCCTTAAAGGGGTCGGCCCAGATCTGGAAACGTACCTGGACATGCGGCAGGAACTTGTAGGCGCCCACGGCACCCACTGCCAAAAGCGCAAGGCCGATGACGACATACGAGAAACGTCCCGTGGCGACGTAGAGCATCAGCAAGAAGATGGTGTAGAACAGCACGGCGGAGCCCAAGTCGCGCTCGAAGACAACGACCAGAAGGCATACACCCCACACAGCGAACAGCGGTAGCAGCAGGCGCAGGCGCGGGACCTTGAGGCCCAAGATCTTGCGATTGGAGATGGAGAGTAGCTCGCGGTTCTCGGCTAGGTATCCGGCCAAGAACAATACGATAAAGATCTTGGCGAACTCGCCGGGCTGGATGGTGAAGCCGGCGATGCGAATCCACAGCTTGGAGCCCGAGATGGTGGTGCCGATAAAGATGGGCAGCATCAGCAAGATGATGCCGATGATGCCAAAGGTGTACTTGTAGCGCATGACCACATCGAGATTCTTGATCATCGCGAGCGTGCCCACCATCAGTGCCACCGAGACAAACAGAATGACGAGCTGCGAGATGGCGAGGGCGGGTGCCAGACGCGTTACGAACGTGATGCCGATGCCCGAAAGCACAAAGACGATGGGCAGGATGGCCGGATCGGCACCGGGCGCCAGGATGCGCACGGCGATATGCGCCGCGGCGAAGGCGGCAAAGAGACCGATCGGCACGGCGAGCGTTTCAAACGAGATGGAAGCGCCTGCGGTGAGCACGTACATCGCATACAGCAGGATGACGGGGAACGCCGAGGCGATGAGCAAGAGCATTTCGGTGTTGCGGCGACTCATAAGCGGCACTCCCTTTCTAATTCTTATCGGAGGCTTCGGCCTCGGCGGACTGTTCGGCGGTTTTTTCGGAATTCGATTTGGAAGTCGATTCCTGGTCGGTGTTGTCGCGAATCGTTTGCGCGTCGATCACCTGGCGGGTCTGTTCCTCATCGATTTGATGACGGTACTTGGAGATAGTGTCCTGCGCGTCGTCGACACTCGTTTGCGGAATGCCTGCTTTCAGGCGATTCTGCGTGTCTTCGGGTAGGTCGGATAGCTTGATGGCGGTCGTGCTCTCGAGCCAGTGCAGCTTAAGGCCGAGCGGCTTGCCGGGAATGCCCCGGTAGACCGCGACGGTGTCCTTGTAGGTGCCCAGGTAATACGAGCCGGTGACGCCCGCGTAGGCCCAGATGGCTGCCGCCAGCACAAAAGCGATGCCCAGGATGGCGGCAATGGTGACGTTGCGGCGGCGAACGCGCTTCGCCTCGCGCATGACGCCGTCGTCGACCAGGTCCACAACGACTACCGTCACGTTGTCGTGGCCGCCGGCAGCGAGCGCGGCGTCCACCAGGTTGTCGACGCAAATCTGCGCCGTAGACGATTGCGTGGCGATGTTTTCGATTTCGCTATCGGGAATCATGCTCGAAAGGCCGTCCGAGCACAGGATCAGGCGGTCGCCCTCTTCGATGTGCAGGGTAAAGTGGTCGGCATACATGGCGGGGTCCGAACCCAGCGCACGCGTGATAACCGAGCGGTTGGGATGGACGCGCGCCTCATCGGCCGTAATTTCGCCAGCGTCCACGAGCTCCTCCACATAGGAGTGGTCGCGGGTCACGCGGATGAGCGTGCCCTCGTGGAGCAGGTAGGCGCGCGAGTCGCCCACGTGGGCGATGGCGAGCATGTCGTTTTCGATATAGGCGCAGGTCGCCGTGCAGCCCATACCGGGCTTGCCCAGGCCGTTGAGTGCGGCCTCGATGACGGCGGCGTTGGCAGCTTCGACGGCTGCGGCTAGGCGCGCGGCGTCGGCAGCCTGTGGCGCCGTCTTGGCGATGGTCTCGACCGCGATGGAGGAGGCTACCTCGCCGGCGGCGTGACCACCCATGCCGTCGCACACGCAAAAGAGCGGCGACTGTACCAGGTAGGAGTCCTCGTTGTGCGGACGCACGCAGCCAACATCGGAGCGGGCGCCCCACATGAGTTGCGTGGTGGTGCCGGCATCGTAGGTCGAATCGGTCTCGATGCGCTCGTCGGTCAGCGGCTCAAAACTCATGGTCGAACCAGGGTCCTTGAGCTTGGCCTCCACGGCGGCGACATCAATCTCGGCCGTGTCGCCGGGCGAGACGGCGTTGGCCTCGTTGCTCGGGTCGTCGACTTTAGACGTGGCGGGCACTTCGGTTGTGTTGTCGGCAGGCTCTTCGTCTTGCGGGGCGATGGCTGCGGGCTCGGGTGCCGCGAAGTGCGCGGGCGCGGGCGTGCTGTGGGGCTGAGAGGCGTCCTCCGTCGCTGTGACGGGCATCTCTTCGGCCGTAGGCTGCACGGCCTCGGGCGCCGATGCGGCCGCGGGGGAGGATGCCGCCGCGGGTGCCGGTGTAGATGCGGGCTCGGGCGCTGCGGTGGGTGCTGGAACTACGGGAAACACCGGTGCCGTGGGCTCGGGGGCCAAAAACACCGCGGCGCTCTCATCGATTGCCGCGGCGACAGACTCGGCAAAGTGGGCCGGCGCAGGTGTAGTTTCCGGTGCCGAAGGTTGATCGGCAACGGCGTGCGCGCCGATGGGGGCATCGGTGGAATTATCTTCATCCTGGCCATCGGTGGGCATCGGATGGTCTTGCGTTACATGCGAAAGAGGCAGGGAGAACACGGTGTCCTCGGGCTCCACGGGCGCAGGGCCCGCCGGGGCGGCATGAGCCGGCACGGCCGCGGGGGCAGCCAGCGCCTCGGACATGGTTGCGGACTTGTTCTCCTCGTCGATCATCGACGGTTCACCTTCATGACCACGTCGCCAATCTGGACTTCGTCGCCCTCGCGCAGCGTTGCGGGCTCCACCAGCTGGCGGCCGTTAACAAGGGTGCCGTTGAGCGAGTTGAGGTCCTCGATAATAAGTGCCGGGCCCTGCAGCGAAAAACGCGCATGCGAGGCAGAGACAAACGGCTCGTTGATGCAGATGTCAGATGACGGCGAACGACCGACGATGACGGGGCCAAGCATATCCACGTGAATACCGCGGATGCCGCGCGGGCCCTTGTCCACATCGATCGTCCAGATGGCAGAGTCGCGGCGCTGGCCGCGCACGAGCCCCACGCCGGTCTTCATGACGGCGAACAAGAAGATATAAAGCAGGACGACCAGTACGATGCGGCCTGCAAAAAGGACGATATCGATGTTCATAAGCGATTAACCCCTAAATTCAAAGGTGCTCAGGCCAAACGTTAGCAGATCGCCGTTGCGCAGCGGGCAGCGCGTGATGCGGCGGTTGTTGACGAGCGTGCCGTTGGTGGAGTTGAGGTCCTCGATCGACCAGTCAGAGCCGGTAAAGGTGAGCTGGGCATGACGGCGCGACACGTTGGGGTCGCGCAGGGCGATGTCGGATACCGAGCGCTCACGACCGATGGTCACCTGCGCGGAGGTGATGTTGTGGCTCTCGCCGCTCACGACGTCGACGAGTTGGGCGAGCGGACGCTGCGGGGCGCGGGGGCTTGCCATGTTGGAGGCGATGCTGGTCGCAGCGCCAAGGCCCACGGCGGCGCCAGTGGCAGCCGCTCCGCCCATACCGGCAAGTGCGTCGCGCGAGACGGTTTGCGGCACAGGGATGGGGGCTGCGGGATCGGGGACATTGGGTGCAAAGGGGTCGGCCACAGCGAGCGGGTCGGGAGTGGCAGCGCGGGGTGTCGGCTGCTGCTGGGGCATGGCGGCCGGGTGTTGCTGCGGCGATGCAAACTGCTGCTGACCGGCGCGGGGGGCGCTTGCGGCACGGCTTGTGGCCGAGCTGTTCTGTCCCAGGCCATTTTGATAGGCGCGCTCTTCCTCGTACAGACGGCCGAGCGTGGGAGCGTCGACGTTCTCGGCAAAGACCGAGAACTTGCCGGCGCGCAGCTGAGGGTCGATCATAAAGCGAACAAGGGGCTCGCCGACAAAGACGTAGCGGCGTTTTTCGGCCTGCGCCTTCACAAACTCGCGCACCTCGCGCGAAAGCTCGGGATAGAACGGGGCAAGCATGGGATCGTCATCGGTGGCGATCAGGATGGTATAGAGCGCCGGCGCGGTGTTGACGCCGTTGATCACCAGAGTTTGATCCTCCATGTCGCGAGCAGCCTGCTTGGCAAGCTTCTTAAAGGAGAACGGGGCACGGGTGGCACCGAAGATGCCGGCCACGTGGTCCTCGAAGATGTTCAGGAAGTTCACGAAAGATCACTCTCCGTATAGGTTCTTTGGTATCCGAGCAAATACAGGCATATCCCAACGATTATAGAGGATAGGATTCCCGCAACCGCCGCCTTGGCGACGACCGTGCCCGCAAGGCTGGCAATTTCCATATGGTGTGCAAGACAAAACGATACGGCCGAGCCGATACCGGCGACGGCAATTGCGACGATGGCGGCGAGGTTTGACCCCTGCTCGGCGCGCTTGGCATGGGCATTGAGCAGCAGCGACGTTGCCGCGGCTGCTGCTGCGATCAGTGCGAAGGCGGCCCAGAGGAACGCGTCGCCCAGCGCTGCGGCGACATTGCCAAGCCCCAGCACGCCTCCCGTAGGGAGGGCAGCTGCGGCCAGGTGGGCAAAAAGCGCGCCTATACCCGTGGCGGCAGCGGCGCTTGCCGGGCCGAGCCAAAACGCCGCGAAGCCCGCGGCGGCCCCGGCGGCAAGGATGGCGTCGCCGGTTAGACAACCTAGCGCAAGCGCGCAGGTGAGTGCCGCGCTCGCGGCCGCTTCGGTGCGTCCCCAGGCAATCCACCATCCGGACATGGCGGCGGCAAAAATGACCGCGACCGGCAGCATCGACAGGATGCCCTGCGCCTGCATGGTGGCGTTGGCCATGAGCACCAAAAAGCCCACGGCCGAGATAGCCGAGCCGATCTGCGGTGCCAAGCCTGCCGCCGCGCCAATAGCGATGGCCGCGGCGACTAGCCCGGGAAGCGCCGCGACGCCCGCTGTCTGCATAAGCAAAAAGCTGAAGGTTGCACACGTTAGTGCCGAGATACCGCGCATGGTGTAATCGCGCGCGCAGCTCCAGCGCGTGCCCGCCCAACCAAGCGCGGGGTCGACTTCGATGGCGTTATCCTCGTAAGGCAGCGACTCCATATCGTCTGCTGCGTGCTCGTCGTCCGAAAGCTCGCTTACCATCTGCTCCAAGCTGCGACGGCCTTCGCGCACGCTCCCCAAGCCGGCAAGGAGTTGGTCGCAGAATGCCTCGATGCTATCGGGGCGGTCTTGCGGCATAGGGGAGAGGGCGCTCATGAGCGCTGCCTCGGCCCCCGGGGGAAAGTGCGGGATCAGCTCGCTGGGGTAGGTGGCGCCGCCGATGATGCGGTCGAGCGAGTCGGCAGGCGTTGCCGCCATAAAGGGGGCGCTGCCGCACAGGCCCTCGTAGATCACGCAGGCAAGGGCAAAGACATCGGCGCGCTCGTCGACCGTGCCGGTCTCGATATCGAGTTGTTCGGGCGGCATGTAGCCGATGGTGCCGCCGCGCGATCCGCCAAAGCCGCCGGCAGATGACAGCCGCGCCATGCCAAAGTCGGTGAGCTTTACATTGCCCGAGTGGTCAATGAGCACATTGGCGGGCTTTATGTCCAGATGAAGCACGCCGTTTGCATGGGCAAAGGTGAGCGCCTGACCCAACGCGTCGGCAATGGTCGCTGCCTCGTCAAAGGTGAGCGAGTGGCCGTCCACGCGATGCAAAAACTCGGCCAGCGACATGCCGTCGACATACTCCATGACCAGGTAGGCATAGGCGGTGTCATGCGTAAAGTCGATAACCTGCACGATATTGGGATGTTGAAGCATGGCGGCGGTATGTGCCTCGCGCAGTACATCCATGATGTCGCTGGCGGGTATGCCGGAGCCGTTGATAAGAGGGATGCGCTTAATGGCCACGCGACGACGCAGGTGCGTGTCGCGGCAAATCTCGATGGAGCCAAAACCGCCGGTCGCAAGCGTCTCGAGCGGCTGGTACCGCTTGAGCAGCTCGCGAGAGCTGGTGCCCTCCAAAGGGACGTCCGGCGAGAACCGGGCGGTATGTTGCGAGAAAAGCGGCATGGCCAACCCTCGTGCGTTTAAAGTTCGTTTGCGAGCGGCGGGCGCGGGGCCGAGCCATTCGCGGTGGCATAGATGCTGCTAGTGTAGCACGCTCTGGTGCATGGGGAGGATAGCGGGATGCGAGGCTGCCTGTCTGACTTGGCCTTAGCGCTTCTTCTTGTTCTTCTTCTGCTTACGCTGTTTGGCCTTTGCGTTCTTGGGCTCGCTTTCCTGCTTGGCCTTGGCAGCGGCCTTTTCGGCCTTCATCTTCTTGCGTTTGGTCTCGATGCGGAGCTTTTTGTTGATGCGCGCCTTAAGGAAGGAGCCAAACTGCTCGGCGTCGCCGCGAACAAAGGTGTCCTTGGGGATCGTCACGCCCTGGTCTGCGAACATGGCAACAAAGATGCGCTCGCCGTCGAGTACGTGGTCGAGCTTCTCAAACGGGAAGAACTGCGACTTGCCGCTCTTGCCCCAAACCATCAAGCCGTCCTCGTTGGCGGCGACGCGGCGATAGCGGCCACCCATGGACTTGTCGGCCTCGACAGCGTCGATAAAGTCGCGGGCGAGCGTGTGGTGCAGGTTTTTGCTCCACCAGGCCAAAAAGGCGCCGAACACGATCAGGACGACGCCAAACTTGATCCAGTTGCCGCCGGCCACCAACATGCCGATGCCGAGCAGCGCGGCAATTGCCGCGGCGACATACAGCGAGCCGCGACGCCTGGGCGAGGCGACCAAGCGGGCGAAGTCGGTGACGAGGTCGTTTTCGTACTGATACTCGTTGAGGTACAGGATGCCGTCGTCGGCTGCTGCCTGTTTCTCGAGCGCGACCTCGACCTGGTCGGCTGCTTCGGAGGGAACGAGGTTGCTCTCTGCGTCTGCCATGCTCTTTGGACTCCTATCGCGGCGGGCTCGCCGTACGGGTTATTATGAGTGCAGTATGCCGTGCGACCGCATGGCCGTCGCGGCAACAAAACTCAGTATACCCGGGGGAGCACCCATGGAATCGTTGTACCGAAAGTATCGCCCGCTCACCTTCGACTCCGTGGTGGGCCAGCAGCATATCGTCTCGACGCTCGAGCACGCCATCACCGAGGGACGCCTGTCCCACGCGTACCTGTTCTGCGGACCGCGCGGCACGGGCAAGACCACCATGGCGCGCATTCTGGCCAAGGCGCTGCTATGCCGCAATGCCGAGGCGGCGCGCGCCGAGGGCGCAAGCGGCTGCATGCCCGACGGCACTTGCGAAGAGTGCGAGCTCATCGCCGAGGGCAACCACCCCGATGTCTACGAGCTCGATGCCGCAAGCCGTACGGGCGTGGACAATGTGCGCGAGGAGATCATCAACTCCGTTAACTTTGCCCCGGTGCGTGGCAAGTACAAGATCTATATCATCGACGAGGTCCATATGCTCACGACGGCGGCGTTTAACGCGCTGCTCAAGACGCTCGAGGAGCCGCCGGCGCACGTGATCTTTGTGTTGTGTACCACCGATCCGCAAAAGATTCTGGAGACCATCCTCTCGCGCTGCCAGCGCTTCGATTTCCACCGCATCGGCAACGAGGATATCGAGCATCGCCTGTCCTACGTGTGCGAGCAGGAGGGCTTCGATTACGACGACGAGGCGCTGGCCATCGTGGCGCGCCATGCCAAGGGCGGCATGCGCGACGCGCTTTCCACGCTGGAGCAGCTGAGCGTTTTTGGCAACGGCGCCGTGCATGCGGACGATGCCCGCTCGCTTTTGGGCGAGGTTTCGGACCAGATCCTGGGCGAGTTTGCCCGCGCCATCGCCGAGCGTGATATTGCTGAACTCTATGGGCTCATTCGCGCACAGGTCGAGGAGGGCAATGACTTGCTTGAGCTGACGCGCGACCTGGTGGCGCACGTGCGCGACGTGTATGTGGCCTGCGTTGCCGGTACCCGTGGCGAGCTGTTTGAGGGCGGGGCCGAGCAGGCTGAGGCGCTTGCTGCCGAGGCCGCTGCCTTTGGCGGGCATCCGGCCGACCGTCTGGCCCGCGTGCTGACAGTGCTCGACGATGCCGCGTTGGAGATGAGGGGTGCGAGCGACGTGCGCCTGGTGCTCGAGATCGCCTGCACGCGCCTGGCACGTCCCGAGGCCGATCTGACCATTGAGGCCCTGGCCGAGCGCGTGGCACGCTTGGAGGCCATGGTCGCCAACGCCGCGGTGCCGGCGAGCGTGGCTGCTGCTGGTGCTGCGCCTGCGGCTGTCGCGGCTGCACCTGTGGCGACACAACAACCGACGCTGATTTCGGGTGCCCGAGCTGCTGCCCCTGTGGCATCCACCGCTCCCACTGCTACGCCCGCGCGCCAGGGCGGCATGCCTTGGGATCGCGGCGCCGCCGCTCCGGCGACGCAGCCTGCGTCCGTGTCAGCTTCCAAGCCTGCGGCGCCTGCGCCTCGGCCTGCGCCAGCTCCGACGCCTCAGCCCACCGCCGCTTCGGCTCCTGCACCTGCCGCTGCGCCGGCGCCTAAGCCCCAGCCCAACACTGCCGCTCAGGTTGCTGCCGCCGGCGCCGCCGAGACCCCTGCGGTCGAGGATGCCGGCGAGCTCCAGCGCAAATGGGTCGAGGTCGTCGAGCGCGTCAAGGCCCAACAACCTTCTTATGCGGCACTCCTGTTGAACGCTCGCGCTACGGCCGACGACGGCTCCAAGCTCACCGTCTCGTTCCCTGCAGGCTCGACCTTTGCCATCAAGATGCTCGGCCGTGCTGACACGCAATCGGTGGTCCTGCCGACAGTCAGTGCGGTCTTCGGTCGTCGCACCGTCGACTATGTCCTGGATGGGGGTGTCAGGCCGGCTCCTCAACATGAGGAGCTTTCTCCATCTGCACGGGCTGCGGCATCTGCGGACCCGCAACCCGTGTCCTCGGCGGCCCCTGCATCCTCGAGCGCCAGCGCGACGCAGCCAAAAGCGGCACCGGTAGCGGCACCGATCCCGTCGGTGACTGAACCCGCCGTGTCCAAACCGGCTGCTCCGATCCCCGCGTCCAAGCCCGCTGCCGCGCCTGCACCCAAGTCATCCGACCTGGCCAAGGCCCCCTGGCTGCGCTCCGACAACCCTGCCGGTGCTCCTGCCACGGGCAAGCTCCCGACCGAGCCCGCGCCCCGAGCGCCCGAGTGCGCGTCTGCTCCCAAGATTCAGCCGTCTGCGCAGGCTGCGCCATGGGAATCCGAGCAGGTACCCTACGACGACGCCATGGTCGGCGGCTTCGCCGGCGATGCGAGCGGGGAAGATCTTCCTCCGTTCGACGTGCCTGCCGCGGCGCCTGCGCCCAGCCCTGCCGCTTCGGCCGCAGCTCCCGCGGCTGCGACGTCCGCTCCTGCAAGTGACGACGCCCTCGCTGCCCCTTGGGAGTCCAACCCCGGTGCTGGTAGTCCTTTCGGTCACCAGGGCGCAGCCCCGGGCATCCCGCAGACCGAGGACGAGGCCAAAGCCCTCATACGTAGTGTCTTTGGCCAGTCCACCATCTTCAAGCCGGTGGAGTAACTATGCGGGCGGGTATATACGCCGAGTTGTGAGACCTTGCATAATTCGACCTTGCATAGTCTTGGGCGGCGCGTCACGCTAGAGGACATGTACATCGACTGAGTTAGCGCGACCGCCCCGCTCGTTTGCCCCGCGCCGTGGTACGATTTTTGAGTTTGAAAGTCCCGCCGTGCCCGGCTGCCCTTGCAGCTTGTCGCGCGACCACACGTAAAGGAGCCATCATGGCCGGTATGAACATGCAGCAGATGATGAAGCAGGCCCGCAAGATGCAGGAGCAGCTTGCCGCCGCGCAGGAGAATCTCAAGTCCCAGACCGTCGACGCTTCTGCCGGCGGCGGCATGGTCAAGGTGACCGTTAACGGCGAGATGGAGCTCGTCAACCTCACCATCGACCCCGATGCGCTCGATCCCGAGGACGTCGATATGCTGCAGGACATGATTATGGCTGCCGTCAACGAGGCCGTCCGCGGCGTCAACGAGCTCGCCAACAAGCAGATGGGCGCCATCGCCGGCGGCCTCAACATCCCGGGCATGCCGTTCTAAGACGCGCACATATATGAGTGCCAACCATAGTCTGCAAAAACTGCTCGATGAGCTGGGCCGTCTGCCGGGCATTGGCCCCAAATCGGCCCAGCGCATCGCCTACTACCTGCTCGAGGCCGACGCCGAGGAGGCGCGCCGCCTGGCCGAGGCCATCCTGGAGGTCAAGCAGGAGGTCCACTTTTGCAGCCGTTGCTTTAACTACGCCACGGCCGACGAGTGCTCCATCTGCCAAGACTCGATGCGCGACACCACCCGCATCTGCGTGGTGGGTGAGCCGCGCGATGTCCAGGCGATTGAGCGCACGGGCAGCTACCACGGCCTCTACCACGTGCTGGGCGGCGTGATCAGCCCCATGGACAAGATCGGCCCCGAGCAGCTGCACATCCGCGAGTTGCTGGCGCGCTTGGGCCACGAGGACATCCACGAGGTCATTATCGCCACCAACCCCAACATTGAGGGCGAGACCACGGCGAGCTACCTTGCCCGCACCATCAAGCCTCTGGGCTTCGAGGTGTCGCGTCTGGCGAGCGGCCTGCCCGTGGGCGGCGACCTGGAGTATGCTGACGAGCTTACGCTCGGCCGTGCTATTGAGGCCCGTCGTGCGATCTAGGCGGCGTCAGCTCCGCGGCATGTCCCGTCGGCCTGCCGCACGGGGCGCTCATAATTGGGCGCGAGTTCATGCATTTGTTGTGCAACAAACCTGCTTTTCATCCGCTTATCGCGTGGATGGGTCCACTCTCACCTCGTATTTGCCCATTCGTTGCACAACCTTTTGGGTTCACTGATACACTCAAATGTGGATATGAAAGAATGCGCCGCTTTTAAGCGGCGTGTTTTTGTTGGAGGAGAACGCATGCGGCCCGCTAGCACTCAGACAAAGCATGGCGCCGCGGTGCGCATTCGACGCCGGCTGGGCCTGGCGCCTCGGGCGTACGTGCTGCTGTCTTGCTCGCTCGTGCTGGTCATAGCCGGTGTTTCGGCTTATGGCATGACGGTGCCGTCCATGGTACAGGCGCATGCTGAGCGCGAGCTGCATATTGGGCGCAAGGCCAAAAGCGACTTGGGAACGACAACCGGATATGCGTGGGCGAGCGTGGTCTCGCATGTTGTGTTCGGTGGCGACGATGCGGACAGTCCAGAAACATCGGACAACGAGGTTACGCTGGCAAACGGCAAGACCATCGTGCTCACCAACACCAAGGTCATTACGAAGCTTTCCAACAACAGTGTGGCTTCTGTCGTCAATAAGGCCGAGCAGCAGAAGGGGCAGGACGCCCAACAGACAGGCCAGCCCGGCGGTTCGGGTTCGTCTGGCTCCAGCTCCGATTCGTCGGGCGGCGGTTCCGGTTCGGGCTCCGCCTCTGGCGGTGGATCTTCGAGTGATGGCTCGACGGACGGCGGTGCCGGCGGCGACACGGGCTCGGGTGGTCTCTCGGCTGCCGAGGAGGAGAGTATTCACAGCTGGCTCGTGACCAAATACAACATGCTCGATGGCTATGTCGCCCGCGCCAACAGCGTGGTTTCGACCTATAACGCTACGGGCGATACCGGACCGTGCGATAGCCTGACCAACGATATGTTTGTCATCCGTGCCGAGTTTGGCCGGCAAACGTTTTCTCCCAAGTCAAAGTGGTATCAGCAATACGCCAACCTATGGGGTTGCTACACCAATCTGTGCCAATGGGTGGGGCATTATGGCGATGACGACGTCGCGCTCAACAACTTCAATACCAAAGTGGCGGCGATCGCCCTATGACGAATAGCCTTGCTTCTGTGGCAACCCAGTCGCTCAGCCGTGACCCTATGGTGGGCCTGCGCCTGGCGCGCGTTGGAGGGTTTGAGCCCGCCATTGCGCTGGGCCCGGACGAGCTTCCCGCCTACCTGCGCCGTTTTACGATGCTGTTTGCCGATGACGCCACCATGCGCCGCGGCGGTATCGGCCGTGTGACGCGTGCCGTCAACGCGCAGGGCGAGGCCGTGGCACTCAAGCAGCTCATCTTGCCAACGCGCGACGAATTTGATGACGATGTCGCCCACGAGGCGCTGGTCACCAAGTTCAAGGCGGCGTTTCGCGAGGAATATGAATGCCATCGCGCCCTTTCGGGCCTTAGAGGCTTTCCCCGCCTGTATGGATGGGGCGAGGTCGACGGCGTGCCCGCGATTGTCATGGAGTGGGTCGAGGGCGAGACGCTCGCTCGCCTGCGCTCGCGCCTTGCCGTGGACGATGCCGGGCGTCTGTCGCCGCTCCTGGCGGCGCGCCTGGGTCGCGACCTGTTCGATCTGCTCTGCCGCATGAGCTTGGTAGGCGAGGGGTTCGTCCATCGCGATATCTCGCCCGCTAATATTATGGTGCGCACGGCGCGCCTGCCGCTCGACCGACAGCTTGCCGAAGGCACCTTCGACCTGTGCTTGATCGACTTTGGCTCTTCGCTGGCGCTCGAGCCCGCCTCTGCGGTGGCCGGCACCGGCGGCAAGGCGTCGTTTACCGAGCGCTATGCCACGCTGCGCCGCGCGACGGTGGCCTACGCCCCGCCCGAGATGCTCACCGACGATATCCCCGACCTGCGCATGCTTCGCATGTCGCCGGCAATCGATGTGTATGCAGCGGCGAGTACGGTCTACGAACTCATCGCCGGTGTCGCGCCGTACGAAGTAGCGCCGGGTGCGTCGGGTACTTCGGGCTCGCGCAAAAAGACGTGCGATATCGCCAGCCCTTATCGCCTCAAGATGGATACGCTGCCCGATTATCCCGTTGGCGCCCACGCGCCCGGCTGCGACTTGACGCAACTGCTGCGACGCGAGCCCGATGTGGCACTTGCCGCGGCCGAACAGGCTCAGCAGCTGGGACTCGATCCAAATTCCGAGGATCTGCGCGATGCGCTGGCGTTTGTCGATGCCCAGTTGTTCGACGTGGTCATGGCCTGCCTGTCCTGCCATCAGGAAGATCGTCCCGAGCCGGCTGCGGTGGAGGCGGCGCTCTCGGCATTTTGCGACCACTATGCGCGAAATGTCGCCCGCTCGCTTCGCGCCGAGCCGCTCATGCCGTGCCCGATGGAGGTATCGGGGCACACGGCCCGGCGTGCGGCGATGGTTGGTGCGACGGCGGTATGCGGCGTGCTTTGGGCTGTGGTCGTGGTATCAGCTGCGCTGTTGGCGTCGGGCGCCCATGTGACGCTCGTCGTAGGACCGCTTATGTGGTCCGGGAAGCTGCCGGCCATTATCGCCGCACTGGCGTTGGCACCGCCGGGCATGGTGGGCATCGCTGCCGGCGCCATGGCACACGATCGTCGCACGGGGTTCCTGCAAGGCGTACTGGCGCTTTCTGCCTGCGAGGTTCCGGTGCTGATCGCGGTTGCATGCACCGTGTTTTCCCAACGCGCCGTAGCGAGCGGCTTCGTTGCCGCCTTAATTGCAACCTATGCGCTCACGTGGTTTTTGCTGGCGATGGGGTTTGCCTTTGAGCTTCCCATCGTGTCAGCGCGACGTGCGAAAATTTCCATGGCGACGCCGCTTGCCGGCGGAGCCGCGGCTGCTCGCGCCTTTGGCGGGCCGGCCGAAGTATCCGACACTATCTCTGCGACCAAGGAGGGCTAAGCCATGGCTTCTCAAGCTGAGCTCACCCCGTGCGGGGCAATGTTTGACATCTTTAAGCGCGCAGCGCACCTGAGCCATATCGAACTGTGCGGCCTGGTGCTCTCGAGCCGCCCGCTCGTCGACGGCCGTAGTCCGCAGAGCCGTGCTGCCGATCGCTCTTGGGTTTCGCGCTTTATCGTGCGCGCGCCGGTCGGCACGCTGCAGGAACGTTATTTTGCCGATTACGGCACCTCGGCCGCGCGCATTCTGTCGCAGCTGGCCCTGCGCCGCCGCAATCCCATGGACGCCACGGCCGTGACCAACATGGTGTGCGGCCCCGCTGGCGAGCCCATGGTGCGGGCACTCGAGGAATGCCATCAGGACACGAATCTCTATCGCAATGCGCTCGAGCGCCTGTCGCAGGCGGCTGAGCTCATGCCCGCCGAGCGCGCCGAGGCCATCCTGGTGCTGTTTGTCGCCGTGGGCTGCTCGGCAGATGTCCGCTCGTCGGTGACCTATGCCCTCGACTACGCTCATGCGACCTGTGGCGGCGCCACGTCGACGCCGCGCTCGCTGAGCACCTCGACGGTCACGGGCGAGCACGAGGCGGCGCCTGCGCACCCGTTGGGACTGCTGCGCGTGCAAAACGGCTACGTGGTGAGCGCCCCGCGCTGGATTCAGCCGAGTGAGGAGGGCGTCGAGATCGGCGCGCTGGCGACGGGGGAGGGTGATATCACCGATGTGGGCGATGACGTTTCGGCTCGCCATGCCCACGTGTGGTGCGATGACCAAAATGTCTGGTACGTCGAGGACCTGTCGTCCACCAACGGAACCGTGGTGGTAAACGGCGCGACGAACGTCTGCACCCAGGTCGAGCCCGGCCGCTCCGCTCAGCTCAACCCCGGTGACGAGCTCAGGCTCGGAGAATCCACAACCTACGCCATCCTCCTCGGCGCCCTCTGACTCATCTCCTAAATAAGTTGCGGTGAAATAGGGACTGTTTAAGGCTACGGCCGGCAAAAACAGTCCCTATTTCACCGCAACTGCCATTTGGTCCCTCGGTGACGGAAGGATTATTTTTGCCCTTGATGGTCGCTCGGGGTAAACCTTTACCGCCCGCCTATATTTGTCGAAATTACACTTGACGGCGGGGTACAATAAACCCGCATGCGGATTTCCGTTGCGGGCGCTTCCCATCATCGGGGCGTGCCCGGGAGCATCCGGCATGCGGCCTTTGCGGCGCTCGATCATGTGCAAGACGGGTAGCTGGGCCTGTGGAGCGCGTGCAGCCTCCTCGCCTCGGCATGCCTTCTCTCCACGCCATTTACCTGCTGCTGAGTCCGCCTGTCAGATGACTGGAAGCAACAGCGAAAATCCCATCACGCCAACATCCCGGTAATCGCCGGGGCCTGTATACCTATATGAGAGGAGAGGGGTATATGGCGCGTAAGTTTAAGTCTATGGACGGCAACGAGGCGGCCGCATATGTTTCGTATGCGTACACCGAGGTAGCGGGAATTTATCCCATTACGCCGTCCAGCCCGATGGCCGACCATGTCGACCAGTGGGCGGCCCAGGGTCGCAAGAACATCTTTGGCACCCCGGTCAAGGTCGTCGAGATGGAGTCCGAGGCGGGTGCAGCCGGTACCGTTCACGGTTCGCTGGGCGCCGGTGCTCTGACCACCACCTACACGGCTTCTCAGGGCCTGCTCCTGATGATCCCGAACATGTACAAGATCGCGGGCGAGCAGCTCCCGGGCGTCTTCCACGTCTCCGCGCGTTGCGTCGCTTCCCACGCCCTGAACATCTTTGGCGATCACTCCGACGTCATGGCCTGCCGCCAGACCGGTTTCGCCATGCTCGCCGAGGGCAACGTCCAGGAGGTCATGGACCTCTCGCCGGTGGCTCACCTTGCCGCCATCGAGGGTAAGACCCCGTTCCTCAACTTCTTCGACGGCTTCCGCACCAGCCACGAGATCCAGAAGGTCGCCATGTGGGACTACAAGGATCTTGCCGAGATGTGCGACATGGACGCCGTCCAGGCTTTCCGCGATCACGCGCTCAACCCTGAGCACCCGCACACCCGCGGCAGCCATGAGAACGGCGACATCTTCTTCCAGAACCGCGAGGCCTGCAATAAGGTCTACGACGAGCTCCCTGCCGTCGTCGAGGGCTACATGAAGAAGATCAACGAGAAGCTCGGCACCGATTACGGCCTGTTCAACTACTACGGCGCTCCCGATGCCGATCGCGTCGTCGTGTGCATGGGCTCCTTCTGCGACGTGCTCGAGGAAGTCATCGACTACCTCAACGCTCACGGTGAGAAGGTCGGCCTGGTCAAGGTTCGCCTGTTCCGTCCGTTCTCCATCAAGCACTTCGTGGACGTTCTCCCCGAGACCGTCAAGAAGATCGCCGTCATGGACCGCACCAAGGAGCCGGGTTCCATCGGCGAGCCGCTCTACCAGGACGTCGTCTCCGCTCTCTACGAGGCCGGCAAGACGGGTATCAAGGTCGTCGGCGGCCGTTACGGCTTGGGCAGCAAGGACACGCCTCCCGCGTCCGCGTTTGCCGTCTTCGAGGAGCTCAAGAAGGACGAGCCCAAGCGCGAGTTCACCATCGGCATTGTCGATGACGTGACCAACCTGAGCCTGCCCGAGGCCGAGGATGCGCCCAACACCGCAGCTCCCGGCACCATCGAGTGCAAGTTCTGGGGTCTGGGTGGCGACGGTACCGTCGGCGCCAACAAGAACTCGATTAAGATCATCGGCGACCACACCGACAAGTACGTTCAGGCCTACTTCCAGTACGACTCCAAGAAGACCGGCGGCGTTACCGTCTCGCACCTGCGCTTTGGTGATTCCCCGATCCGCTCGCCGTACTACGTGACCAAGGCCGACTTTGTCGCTTGCCACAACCCCAGCTACATCGTCAAGGGCTTCAAGATGGTCCGCGACGTCAAGCCTGGCGGCACCTTCCTGGTCAACTGCCAGTGGAGCGACGAGGAGTTCGCCGAGCACATGCCCGCCGTGGCCAAGCGCTACATCGCGAACAACAACGTCAACGTCTACCTGATCGACGCTATCGACCTGGCCGCCAAGGTTGGCATGGGCAAGCGCACCAACACGGTGCTCCAGTCCGCCTTCTTCGCGCTGGCCAAGGTCCTGCCCGCCGAGGACGCCCTGCAGTACATGAAGGACGCGGCTACCAAGTCCTACATGAAGAAGGGCCAGGCCATCGTCGACGCCAACCACAAGGCCATCGATGCCGGCGCCACCGCCTTCCGTAAGTTCGAGGTTCCGGCCGACTGGGCTACCGCCGAGGACGCCGCTCCTGTCGAGCTTTCCGAGGAGACCAAGTCCGCTATCGCCCAGCAGGTCAAGAACCTGCTCGAGCCCATCGATCGCATGGATGGCGACAGCCTGCCCGTTTCTGCCTTTGTCGATTGTGCCGACGGTCAGTTTGAGCTGGGCGCCTCCGCATACGAGAAGCGCGGCGTCGCCGTGGTCGTTCCTCACTGGGACGAGACCAAGTGCATCCAGTGCAACCAGTGCGCCTATGTGTGTCCGCATGCCACCATCCGTCCGTTCGCGATGACCGAGGACGAGGCTGCCGCCGCGCCCGAGGCTACCCGTACGCTCGACGCCATGGGTCCCAAGGCCAAGGGCATGAAGTTCACCATGGCCGTGTCCCCGCTCGACTGCATGGGCTGCACCAACTGCGTCAAGGTCTGCCCCAAGGGCGCCCTCGAGATGGCTCCCGCCGAGCAGGAGATGGATCAGCAGCCCGTTTGGGACTACATGGTCAAGAACGTCTCCGAGAAGAAGGAGCTCATCGCGGCCAACGTCAAGGGCAGCCAGTTTAAGCAGCCCTACCTGGAGTTCTCCGGCTCCTGCGCCGGCTGCGCCGAGACCGCTTATGCACGTCTGGTGACCCAGGTCGCCGGCGACCGCATGTTCATCTCCAACGCCACCGGCTGCTCCTCCATTTGGGGCAACCCCGCTGCCACCGCTCCTTACTGCAAGGACAAGGACGGTCACGGCCCGGCGTGGAACAACTCCCTGTTCGAGGACAATGCTGAGCACGGTCTGGGCATGGCCATCGGTTACGAGGCCGTCCAGAATAAGCTGATCGCCGCCACCCAGGAGCTCATCGCCGCTGACGGTCCGTCCGACGAGCTCAAGGCCGCCGGTCAGGCTTGGATCGACTCCGTCAACGACGCCGAGGCCTCCAAGACTGCTGCTGCCGCCTACGTTGCCGAGCTCGAGAAGTGCGGCTGCGACGCTTCCAAGGCGATCCTCGCCGACAAGGCTTACCTCACCAAGAAGTCCTTCTGGATCTTCGGTGGCGACGGTTGGGCCTACGACATCGGCTTCGGTGGTCTGGACCACGTCCTGGCTTCTGGCCACAACGTCAACGTCTTCGTCTTTGACACCGAGGTCTACTCCAACACCGGCGGTCAGGCCTCCAAGGCTTCGAACCTGGGCCAGGTTGCTCAGTTTGCCGCTGCCGGCAAGGTGACCAAGAAGAAGTCTCTGGCCGAGATCGCTATGAGCTATGGTTACGTCTACGTGGCGCAGGTCGCCATGGGCGCCAACCCGGCTCAGACTCTCAAGGCCATCCACGAGGCCGAGGCCTATGACGGCCCGTCCCTCATCATCGGCTACAGCCCCTGCGAGATGCACTCCATCAAGAAGGGCGGCATGCAGAACTGCCAGGCCGAGATGAAGAAGGCTGTCGAGTGCGGTTACTGGAACCTCTTCCGCTTCAACCCCGAGGCTGCTGCCGGCAAGAAGTTCTCGCTCGATTCCAAGGAGCCCGCGGGCGGCTATCAGGAGTTCCTGATGAACGAGGCCCGTTACGCTTCGCTGACGCGTTCCTTCCCCGAGCGCGCCGAGGAGCTCTTCAAGGAGAACGAGCAGGCCGCTATGGACCGCTACGCTCACCTGCTGAAGCTTAAGACGGTGTACAACGAGGCCTAGGTCTCCCGCCGCAGGATCTGAGGGCTAACCTTCGCGGACGTCCTCGGACATGAAAGAACCCCCGCTGCGCACTACGTGCGGCGGGGGTTCTTTCGTCCTGCGGAATGTCCGCGAAGGTTAGCCCTCAGATCCTGCTACGACTACGTCCTCGGATTGTGGGGCTGAATGAAGGACGTGGCTGAGGGGGCCTTTTGCCCCTTTCGCTGTTTCGCGGCTTTGCCGCGAAACCTCGCGTTACTTTGGGGATGGATGGGGGTTTTAGCTGTTGTTGCCTTCTATCCCCGTGCTTTGGGGCTGGTTGCTTTTTGGAGCTCATCTATATTCCTTATGCTGGATGAAAAGCCCCATGTTTTTGTTGGGCTGCATACTCGTCTTATAAATGTATAGAATCTCGTATAGTGCGAGTAAGATATTGCGCTGTCTGTTTTGTGTTTAGCAAAGATATAGTTTGCATAATCTGGTCTAATCCCTGCTATATCAAAATAAAGTCGCACGTAAATAGCTTAGATATGCTTGAGCTGGGCATCTTTACGCTGAACGGGTAAAAACGACCGTTCACCGTTCAACTGTTTTCAAAATGAATAAAATGAGCGATAAAGAGAATATAAACCTTAATAAACTCGCGTATTGCACGGACGTGGGTTATTAATGGGATGTAGGCCTTTTACAGAAAGGATTCCAGCAATGTCTAAGCCTCTTGGCAAGCCCGATCGTATTGTCGTCGCCCTTGGCGGCAACGCCCTCGGCAACAACCCCGTCGAGCAGATCGAGGCCGTGAGCAACACCGCCCACGCACTCCTTGGTCTCATCGAGCAGGGTAACGAGATCATCATCACCCACGGCAACGGCCCGCAGGTCGGCATGATCCAGAATGCCTTCGCCGCCGCCCACGACGCCATCGGCACCCCCGAGATGCCGCTGCCCGAGTGCGGCGCCATGTCCCAGGGCTACATTGGTTATCACCTGCAGCAGGGCATCGGCCGCGAGATGCACAAGCGCTATAAGCGTTGGCACGCCGCCACCGTCGTCACCCAGATCGAGTGCGATCCCGACGATCCCGCGTTCAAGAACCCGACCAAGCCGATCGGCCCCTTCTACACCGAGGAGCAGGCCAAGGAGTTCATGGCCGAGGATCCCTCCAAGGTCTTCGTCGAGGATTCCGGCCGCGGCTGGCGCCGCGTCGTCGCCTCCCCCGATCCCAAGAAGATCGTCGAGGCCGACTCCATCCTCAACCTGCTCGACAACGAGTTCATCGTCATCGCCTGCGGTGGCGGCGGCATTCCCGTCGTCCGCGACTACGAGAACAAGGGTTGCTACAAGGGCGTTCCCGCCGTCATCGACAAGGACCTGGGCGGCGAGCTGCTGGCCGAGGACTGCGACGCCGACGTCCTGTTCCTGCTGACCGCCGTTGAGCATGTCGCCATCAACTTTGGCAAGCCCAACCAGGAGGAGCTCGAGGACCTCACCGCCGACGAGGCCGAGCGCCTGGCCGACGAGGGCCAGTTCGGTAAGGGTTCCATGGAGCCCAAGGTCCGCGCTGCCATCAAGTTCGCCCGTTCCCGCAAGGGCCGCACCTGCATCATCGGCGCCCTGGACAAGGCCGCCGAGACCATGGCCGGCCTCTCCGGTACCCGCATCCACGAGTAGCCTCTACTCTGTTGCCTCTCTTGTGGGCGCCAGGCAAAGCGCCCACAAACTAGCCTCTCTTCATGAGCCCCGCAGTCCGCTCCGACTGCGGGGCTTTTGCTATTCACCTAGTCATTGGGGACGTTCTCTAAAGGTCGCATCGATCAGCAGCGGGAAACTGTATCCCAGAATCGGCGTTCGAAATGGGACGCAGTTTCCCTATGGCCCTCAACCGGAAAATACATCCCGGAATTTGATCGAAAAGTGGCCCCCAGTTTCCCAAACAGGCCGTGCGCGGAAAGTGCATCCCGTAATCGAGCTCCAAAGCGGGATGCACTTTCCGCGCACGGCAGTTTCTGGCTGTTGGGAATGGTCCTGTCCGGCCGCCCACAAGTGGCGTCCACAAGGGCTGTCCCCAACGACTACCCAATGACTAGTAGTAGGCCCACATGGCTTCGATTTCGTTGAGGACTTCTACGACGCCCCAGCGGCGGGCGCTGCGGCTTTGCGAGTTGGGGTCGTAGACTCCCACCTGATCGGCATCGTCGATGCCCCAGAGCACGATATAGTGTCCAACGCTGGTAAAGGTGCCGGGACGAACCGATGCGATAATGGGCGCGCCCGAGCGCAGCGCCTGGGTGAGGGAGCTGCGATCGATATGGAGCTCAGTTCCGTTAAGGCCCAGCTGCCATGTGCCGCTTGTCATAAACGACCACTCGGTGGCACCGGTGGGTGCATAGTTGCCCGACTCGGAAAGAGCGCACATATCGACCGGCGTCATATCGGTGTGGCCGGTCTTATAGATATAGACCATGGTAAGACAGGTAGGGCCGCAGGCATTTTGGCGGATGGTACCGCCAGCGTAGGGCAGCTCCGACCACGCGGGGTCGATCTGATAGATATGGGGCATCGTGCCGGCTTGCCATTGCGAGCGCGGGGTCGAAAAGGCGAAAGAATAACCGGGCGCGACGGGGGCCTTGAGCAGCTTGTCCTCGGCGGTGGGCTCGAGACCGGCCGAACCGTGGGACATACAGGAGCTCATAAGCACAAAGACCAGACAGGTGAGGATAGAGCACAGTGCGAGGCGAAGTCGACGAGCCGGCAGGGCGGGGGCATTCGCGTGCGATGTCGAGCGGTAGGGCTTGCCGTCGCGTCCGCCTTGGGGATGCGAAAAGAAGCGGTTGATATGGATGCCGGGCTGACGTGCGCCGTTGCGGCGCAGTTGCGGAACCTCGGCTTGACGCTGTCGAGTGCGCGCGCCCAAGCGGCTATCTTGCTGCGCGCTTGTGCCCGTGCGCGGACGGCCACTCTGCCGTGTTCTGCTTGACTGCTGCCGAGACGAAGGCCTGGGTTGCTCTTGGAGGCGTTGCGGATTGCTGCTCGTGGCACTTCTGGGCGTAGGCGTGGTGCGGCCAGCAAGGCGAACGCTTTGTCGCCGTTGATCACCGTCGTTGTATCCGTAGGCCATTCGTACCGCCTTGTCTCATGTATAACCTGTCCATCCTACAAAAAAGATGTGCAACAAATGGGTCTGCGCGTCAAAAGCTCGGTAAACGGTATGAAAGGCGCAAAACACACGGCCTCAAAAATATCTCTATATGCGTCCGATGAGCGTGCGCCCGTCGGTCGGGCGGCAACAATGAGCGGCAAACCGTGCCGTTCGTCCCAAAAACGGCGCCGCTCGTTTTGCAGTTCTGCCTTCGGTCGAGCTACGAGTGGCGTTGCTGTGCCAAGGCCGTATCTTAAAGCCATGAAATAAAAAGTGCGCGGCAAAACAGGCCGTGCAAGGGGTGACGCCAAGGGGCGTCAGAAAGGAAAGGAGGGGAACAATGGCGGACAAGAACGCAGAAGTTGCAGTCGAGGATACCGGCGGCATGAAGAAAACGCTTTCGCTCTGGAACTTCTTCACCATCGGTTTCGGTGCCATCATCGGTACCGGTTGGGTTCTGCAGGTCGGCGACTGGATGGTCGTGGGCGGCGGTCCCGTTCCCGCTATGATCGCATTCCTCTTGGGTGCAATCTTCCTCGTGCCCGTCGGAGCTGTTTTCGGTGAGCTTACGGCTGCTATCCCCATCTCGGGCGGCATCGTCGAGTATGTCGATCGTAGCTTTGGCCGTACGCTGAGCTACATCACCGGTTGGCTCCTGGCTCTGGGCAACGGCATCCTGTGCCCGTGGGAGGCCATTGCCATTTCGACTCTCGTGTCCGAGATGTTCGGTAGCCTGCCCGGTCTTGAGTGGCTGCGCGCCGTCAAGCTCTACACCATCCTGGGCGCCGACGTTTACCTGTTCCCGACGCTGATCGCGCTCGGCTTTGCAGTCTACGTCATCTTCCTCAATTTCCGCGGTGCCAGCTCGGCCGCCAAGCTCCAAGCCTTCCTGACCAAGGCCCTGCTCTGCGGCATGCTACTCGCCATGGGCGTCTCGCTGTTCACCGGCTCGCCGAATAACGCCATGCCTGTGTTCTCCCAGGTCGCCGGTGCTGGCGGCGGTAAGGCCGCAACCGAGGGCACCAGCCTGTTCGCCGGTATCGTGTCGGTCCTGGTTCTGACCCCGTTCTTCTACGCCGGTTTCGACACCATTCCTCAGCAGGCTGAGGAAGCAGCCGAGGGCCTTAACTGGAACAAGTTCGGCAAGATCATCTCCCTGGCCCTGCTGGCCGCCGGCGGCTTCTACATGGTCTGCATTTACTCGTTCGGCACTATCCTTGACTGGCATGAGTTTGTTAAGAGCCCGGTTCCCGCGCTTGCCTGTCTTAAGGGCATCAACATGCTCCTGTACCTGGCCATGCTCGTCATCGCCACGCTTGGACCCATGGGCCCGATGAACTCCTTCTACGGCGCCACGAGCCGCATTATGCTCGCCATGGGCCGCAAGGGCCAGCTGCCCGAGAAGTTTGCCGAGGTCGATCCCAATTCCGGCGCTCCCAAGCTCGCCTGCGTCGTTCTGGCCATCATCACCGTCGTCGGTCCGTTCCTGGGCAAGAACATGCTCATCCCTCTGACCAATGTGTCGGCTCTCGCCTTCATCTTCTCTTGCGGCATGGTCGCTCTTGCCTGCCTGCGCATGCGCTTCACCGAGCCCGACCTACCTCGTCCCTACGAGGTGCCCGGCGGCAAGTTTGGCATCAGCCTCGCCATCGCTGCCTGCGCCATCATCATCGGCCTGCTCGTGATTCCGTTCTCTCCCGCCTCCCTCAACATGGTGGAGTGGAGCATCGTGATCGGCTGGTTGGCTATTGGCCTGGCTCTCATGGCTTTCACCAATTCCCGTAAAAAGTAACGCCGAGCCGGGGCGGATCGGGTGCGCGGTGCCCTCTCTCCCGCGTACCGAACCCGGCATCACTTGGGTAGCTTTGTGAGGCCTTAACCCAACACGGCCTCACCCACTATATGGATCCATAAGGAGGAACCATGTCCACTAAGTATGCAATCGTTGGCGGCAAGCTCATCGACGGTACCGGTGCCGAGCCGGTCGAGAACTCCCTCGTTCTCGTCGACGACAACGGCAAGATCGAGTACGCCGGTGTTATGCAGGACCTTCCCGAGGGCGTTGAGGTTATCGACGCCGCCGGCAAGACTGTCCTTCCCGGCCTGATCGACACCCACCTGCACTTCTCGGGCAACCTGACCGACGATGACACCGATTGGGTCATGCAGCCGCTTCTCGAGAAGCAGGCCGTCGCCGTCAAGCAGGCCTACGACTGCCTCACCCACGGCCTCACCACCGTCTGCGAGATCGGCCGCTTTGGTATCCAGATTCGCGACTGCATCGACAAGGGCGTCTTTAAGGGTCCGCGCGTTCTGGCCACCGGCCTCGGCTTCTGCCGTGTTGCCGGTCACGGTGACTCCCACCACTGCACCCAGGAGCTCAACAAGGAATCCCATCCCTGGGGCGACCAGGTCGACGGTCCTTGGGATCTGCGCAAGGCCGTCCGTCGTCGCCTGCGCGAGAACCCCGATGCCATCAAGATCTGGGCTACCGGTGGCGGCATCTGGCGTTGGGACTCCGGTCGCGACCAGCACTATTGCTCCGAGGAGATCCAGGCCGTGGTCGAAGAGGCCAAGATGGTCGGTATCCCCGTGTGGAGCCACTGCTACAACAACCACGCCGCCGCCTACGATTCCGTTCGCTTTGGCTGCGAGCAGCTGATTCACGGCTTCGATATCGATGAGCGCACCATGGACCTCATGGCCGAGCAGGGCACCTTCTTCACCCCGACGATCGCCTTCCTGCCCACCTGGTACGCCACCTATCCTCCCGTCTACGTCCCCGAGCTGCACGACAAGTACGAGGGTACCCTGGTCGAGAAGGAGCTGCAGCGCAACTATGACTGCCTGCGCGAGGCCAAGAAGCGCGGCGTCGTCATGACGATCGGCTCTGACTCCTTCTCCTTCGTCACCCCGTACGGCACCTGCTCCATCGAGGAGATGTACGAGTTCGTCGACAAGATCGGCTTCACCCCGGTCGAGACCATCACCTGCGCCACCCTCAACGGTGCCAAGATGTGCCACATCGAAGACGAGACCGGTTCCATCGAGGCCGGCAAGTGCGCCGACCTGCTGGTCGTCAACGGTGACGTCGCCGCCGACATCCACGTGCTCAACACCGACAACATGGACGTCATCATGAAGGACGGCTGGATTGTCGAGGCCGGCACCTTCGGCGAGCCAAACAAGTACAGCGCCTAAGCTACCGTTAGTCGATGGCTGGATGTAAAACACAGTTTTTGATTGCATAATGCAATGGAGAGGGTCGCTTGCGGCCCTCTTTATTGCTATCGGTGCTACGGACAAGAGGGGATGACGGTGGATCTCAATAGGCTGATTCTGGGCAAGAGTTACAACTCTACCAAGGTCTTTCGTACGGCCCAGCATGTGGTTCAGGCCATCCTACTCGGTGTTGTCGTTCCGGCGCTTATCTTGCTGCTTATCTGGGATTTAACCGATAATCCCAATCCCGTTCCAGGCGTTGTCGTTATTGCCGGCCTGGTCATGCTGTGCTTCTTCTTCTCGTATGTCTTTGTGGTCCCCGATGACCTCACATCGAGCGCAACCGACCGCACGCTCGCCATCGCATCAAAAATATTTGCCTACACGTCGCGCGGCCTTACGCCCGAAGCGGCCCTGGGTGCCTCTAAAATCATCCTGTCCGAGACCATCGCTTCTGCCATCTGCTTTACTGACGGCAGGCAGGTGCTGGCAAGCTGGGGCGAGGACTCGGCAAAGTGCCCTGCCGGAACCCCGGTAGTGCTCAAGACCACGCTCAACGTGATTGAGACGGGCGAGCAGAGCGTGTTTTCGCGTGATGCCTCCAATGAGACGGGCGGCTATTTTCCCCGTCTGCGTGCCGGTATTGTCGCGCCGCTTAGCGTGCGTGGGCATTGCGTGGGCACGCTCGAGCTGTATTACCCCCGCCTGAGCAGCATCGATATGCGCCAGACGGCGCTTGCCTCGGGTTTTGCCGATCTCATTTCCACGCAGCTCGCCAGCTTTGAGCTCGAGCGCCAGGATGAGCTCACGGCCCGCGTTGAGCTCCGCGCTCTGCAGTCGCAGGTCGATCCGCATTTTCTATTCAATACCATTAGCACGATCGTTTCGCTCGTTCGAACCGAGCCCGACAAGGCGCGATCGCTGCTGATCGACTTTTCCAACTACTATCGTCAGACGCTTTCTGATTCCGATACGCTCACCACGCTCGAGCACGAGGTGGAACAGGGCACCCGTTATATCAATCTTATGCAGGCCCGGTATGGCGACGGCCGTCTGCGCGTTTCGGTCGACATCGACTTTGAGGTGCGCGACAGCCTGGTGCCGCCGTTTATCTTGCAGCCGCTGCTCGAAAACTGCATCAAGCATGCGCAGCGCGAGACCGAGCCGCTTTCCATTCGTGTTAGGGCTTTTGAGACCGATGACGGCTTGGAGATCATCGTCGAAGATGATGGCATCGGTATGAGCGAAGAAGTCTGCGCGCATCTGTTTGAGCAGCATCGCCGAGAGGAGCCCGAAAGCATTACCGCCGACGGCTCCGTCAAGCGAGGTTGCGGCCTGGCGCTCTTCAACGTGCTTCAGCGCATCCATTTCTTTTACGGAGAAGATTCTGGCATGCGCGTGAAGTCCCAGGAGGGCGTGGGAACGCAGGTCATCGTTGAGTTGAACGGCGAGCCGCATGAGCCGGCGCCGCTAACGGTGTAGCACGCGGTTGGATTGAGAGAAAAAAGAGGGGAAGCGCATATGTCCGAAGGCTGGAACATCTTGGTGGTTGACGACGAGCCTCCAATTAGGGCTGAGCTACGTTATCTGTTGGAAAAGGATGCGCGTGTGGGCCAGATTGCCGAGGCGGGCAATGTCACCGAAGCCGTGGAATCGATTCTGTCGAACAAGCCCGACGTGCTGTTTTTAGACATTACCATGCCCGGTCGCTCGGGAATTGAGCTTGCCGAGACGCTTCAGAACCTAAAGACACCGCCGGTCGTGGTGTTTGTGACGGCATTTGCCGAGTATGCGGCTGATGCCTATAACCTCGATGCCGTCGATTACATCGTCAAGCCGGTCGAGGATGCTCGCCTGTCAAAGGCGCTCGACAAGATCGAGACCGCCTTGGGCGCACGCCGTGTCGTCCATGCTCCGCACCAGCCTTTGCGCCTGACGGTGGATCGTGGGGGTAAAAAGGTGTTCATTCCCGTGGCGGATGTCTGCTACTTTGAGGCGCGCGCCGATTTTTGCAACGCCGTCTGCGCCGAGGGAACATATCTGATCAATGAGTCGATTTCATCGCTCGAGCGGCGCTTGGCCTCCGAGGGCTTTATCCGTGTCCACCGCAGCTATCTGGTCAATTTGGAAGACGTGCACAATGTCGAGATCGGTTCTACGGGTCTTATGGAACTCAGGCTCGATCGCGTAACCTCGACGGTGCCCGTGTCCCGTCGTCGCGCTGCCGAGGTTAAGGCGCGCCTGGGGCTTGTGTAGACGGTCCGCATGCCATCGTTTGCCGACGCGGGTTTGGCATGGCCGCGCGGTGGGCATAATGGGTGACATCGAATGAAATCGAAAGGATCATTATGCCTGCGCTTATTACGCATCATCTGTTTGGCGAGGAAAGCATCGATCGTCTGCCGCAGGGCGTCATTACGTCCGACGAGGAACGCATTGCCTTTATCCTGGGCAACCAGGGTCCCGATCCGTTTTTCTTCCACATCCTGACGCCGCGCGTTTCCGACTGCACGCTGCTGGCACAGGCCATGCATCGCTCGCGCATGTCGCGCCAGTTCTCGTGCCTGCGCGACGGCGTGTCCCATCTGCTCCCGCGCGATGCCAACTTGGGCCGCGCCTTTGCGCTGGGCCTGCTGTCGCACTACGTGCTCGACCGTAATGCGCACCCCTTTGTCTACGAGCAGCAGTTTGGCATTGTCGAGTCCGATCCCGAGCTGGAGGATTCGGGCAGCCAGGTCCATGCGGTGCTCGAAAGTGACCTGGACGTGTTGATGCTGCAGCTCAAGCGCGACGGGGCCACGGTCGAGGACTATCCGCCGGCGGGCGAGATCGTCACCACCGACCGCATCAATCGCGTGGCCGGCGTGCTGATGAGCTATGTTGCCGGGCGTGTGTACGGTATCGATATCCCAGCGGGGGAGTACGGTGCCGCCGTTGCCGACATGCAGCTGCTCTATCGCGCCATTGAACCGGCGGGCTCGGCCAAGACGCGTGCAATTGCCCTGGTCGAGGGCCTAGTACACGACTACTCCCTGCTCGATGGCCTTGCTCACCGCGTGATGACCGAGCCGCCCGAGCGCACCGGCAATCTGGGCCATCTGACGTGGAAGAATCCCTTTACCGATGAGGTCTCGAACGAGAGCTTCCCCGAGGTCTTTGACCGCGCGCTGGTCGATTACGAGTGCACGGTCACCCGCTTTATCGAGACCGGCGATATGGAGGCCGTGACCAACCACGTCAATTACAGCGGTCGCGTGCTCGGCGCTGACGAAGAGTTCGACCGCGAGGAGTAGGGCTCGTGCGTGCCCCTTTGCCGAATCCTTACCGGTGCCTCTGTGCAATTGGGGTACGATGAACTGACTGCATATCGGGCGAATACGAAGGGTCCCTGTCCATGAAATACACCAAGCTCGAGCGTAACTGGGTTATGTACGATGTGGGCAATTCGGCCCTCGTGTTGCTCAACACTTCGGTGGTGCCCATCTACTTTAACGCCATCAATACCGGTGCTTCCTCGGCCGACCTGGTAGTCGCTTGGGGTAGCGCGCAGACGATTGCCTCGCTGGTCATTGCCATGCTCATGCCCATTTTGGGCGCGCTTGCCGATTACGCCGGCAACAAGATCAAGTTCTTCTTGGGCTTCTTCCTCACGGGCTTGGTGCTTTGCCTGGCGCAGGCTATCCCAATGTCCGCCATGGCATTTTTGACCGTGTACGTGCTGTGCACCATCGGCCTTAACTCTTCTATGACGTTCTATGACGCCATGCTGCCCGACATTACCACCGACGAGCGCATGGACGCCGTGTCCAGCTCGGGCTATGCCTGGGGCTACATCGGTTCCACCGTGCCGTTCATCATCTGCCTGGCGCTTATCATGGGTGGTCCCGCTCTTGGCGTCCCCACCATGCTGGCAACGCGTCTGTCGTTTGTCATCACTGGTGCCTGGTGGCTCATCTTTACCCTGCCGCTCATTCGCACCTATAAGCAAAAGTACGGTCGCGAGCGCGGTCCCGAGGACACCATCGGCCACATCGTGGGCGGCGTGTTCTCCGAGGTCGTACACACCATGCGCGAGATCGCCCACAACAAGACCGTGCTGGTCTACATGATCGCGTTCTTCTTCTACATCGACGGTGTGCACACGGTCATTTCCATGGCAACCAGCTACGGTTCGGCTCTGGGCATCGACTCGACCCAGCTGGTACTGGCCCTGCTCGTTACACAGTTCGTGGCCTTTCCGTCCGCTATCATCTACGGCAAGCTCGCCGGACGCGTGGGCACGCTCAACATGATCCTGGTGGCGGTCGCCGCCTACATGGGCATTGTGCTGTTCGCCGCGTTTTTCCTCAAGACCGCCTTTGAATTCTGGGTGCTTGCCATTATGGTCGGCCTGTTCCAGGGTGGCGTGCAGGCACTCAGCCGTAGCTACTTTGGCCGCATCATCCCCAAGGAAAAGTCCAACGAGTACTACGGCTTCTTTGACATCTTTGGGCGCTATGCAAGCGTTATGGGCACCTTTCTGGTGTCGGTCGTCACCTCGCTGACCGGCAACCCGTCGCTGGGCGTTCTTTCCATTGCTGTGCTGCTGGTCGTTGGCTTTATGCTGCTGGCCCGCCTGTCTCGCATGACTCGAGCGGCAGAGCATGCCGCATAGGAGCGAGCGGCTATTGTGCCTGTCCGCGGTACTCTTTTGGGGTTATCCGCAATAAACATTGCGACTTGCGAGCAATGATTTGCCCAAGTGGGTATGATGGAATCAGCTAGGTCGCGGGGCGTCGCCTGTGTTTGGCGGCGCCTCGTTTTTGTGTTGCAGGGAGGGAAGGCATGAACGCCACGGTTGTGATTCCAACATATTGGGCGGGCGATGATGCCCATGCAAACGCTCCCGGTGTCTATGACCACTCGACGAAGCTCAACGCCACCAATCCCGAGCTCGATCGCTGTCTTGCTTCGCTCGAGCAGGTACGCGATATTCCGCGAATCATCCTTTTGGTGGTCTGTCCCATCTCGGCCACGGCGGATGTGTCGAAGCGCGTACGCGAAATCGTCGACGCGCACCCTACGCTCAAAGTTACCGTAGTCACCAATACCCAGGCATCGCGTATCGCCGACCGCGTAGCGCAGATTGCGCCCAAGGGTTCGGGAGAATGCGTGAGCCTGCGCGGCTATGGCGCCATCCGCAATATGGGACTTGCCTGTGCCGCCGTGCTGGGTCACGATGCCGTCATCTTTTTGGATGACGACGAGACTGTCATCGATGCCGACTTTATGAAACGCGCGACTTACGCGTTGGGGCAGCAGACGCGTCAGGGCCTGCCGATCTTGGTTAAGAGCGGCTACTTTTACGATCAAGACGGATCGCCGCTGGCCCCCACGGACAAGGTGGGCATCTGCCACCGTTGGTGGACCAAGCGTATCGAGTTCAATCGCTGGATGAAAAAGGCGCTCTCGGGTACCCGTATTTCGCGTTCAAACTATGTGTGCGGCGGCCTTATGGCCCTCCATGCCCGCGCCTTTACCCGCGTGGCATTTGACCCGTTTATCACTCGTGGCGAGGACCTGGACTACCTCTTTAATATGCGCATATTTGGCTACGACGTATGGTTTGATAACGAGTGGACCGTGCGCCATCTGCCGCCCGAGTCCGAGAAACGCTCGCCGCGCTTTATGCAGGACGTGTACCGTTGGTACTACGAACGTGCCAAGCTAATGTTTGCCGCGCATCAGAAAGAGCTCATTCCCGTTACAGCCGCGTCTCTCATGCCCTATCCGGGCCCGTGGATTTCGCGCGAGCTTGACGATCGCGTGCGTAAGACTGCCATGGTCCGCAGCATTTTTACCCGCGAGCACGAGGGATACCTACGCATTTGGCGCCACGGTATTGACGAGGCCAGGACCTACGCACGCCAAAACGCCGCAAGCTACCTGCGTTTCCAGAGCTTCTGGCCCAAGATTATGGATGGGCTCTGGCGTGACGCCCAGCTGACCAGCATCCTGGAGGGGACTGAATGATCGACCGCCGCGCCCAGCGCGATAGTTCAATGTCAATCTTTCGCATCATTGCCGTATCCTGCGCCATTTGTGTGCTGGTGTACTTTGTTTTTGCCCTGGCGACTGGAATCGAGCCAATCGCGACCGTGGTCGCCTGTACGCTGCTATGCATCTTCCTGTGTATCTTTATCTTTTTGACGCTCAATCCCGATTCGGTTCGCTCGCAGTACACCGAGGAGACGCTCTCGGTGGCCTCGGCCATGCTCGAGGACATTAAAGGCGGTCTGACGCAGGAGTCAGCACGTCTGGTGTGCCAGCGCATTTTGCCCGAGACACGCGCCATGACAGTTGCCGTTACCGACGAGAGCAACGTACTGGCCTGCGCGGGCGAGTTTGAGGAAAAGCTGCTGCCCAATTCTCCCATTCATACGCTCGCCACGCGCTACGTCATCGAACACGGTATCGTCCAGTCGTTCAACCGCGTGGTGGACGTGGTGGGTTCGGATGGCTCACACAACCAGGTCCCCGCTGGCATCATCGCACCCATCAAGGTAGGTGACCGCACCGTCGGCACGCTCAAGTTCTATTACCAGACCCCGCGTGCCGTCGACCGTACCCAGTATGCGCTCGCCTCGGGTTTTGCCGAAATCCTGTCCACGCAGCTCGCCATTCACGAGCTCGAGGTGCAAAAGGAGCTCACGGCCCGTGCCGAGGTGCGTGCCCTGCAGGCGCAGATTAACCCGCACTTCCTGTTCAACACGCTCAACACCATCGCATCGTTTACGCGTACCGACCCGCTGCGCGCCCGCGAGCTGCTGCGCGAGTTCTCCTCGTTCTATCGCGCAACGCTCGACAATTCGGGCTCGCTCATTCCCGTGTCGCGCGAGGTCGCACAGACCAAGCGCTACCTGACGTTTGAGAAGGCGCGCTTTGGCGAGGATCGCGTGCTGGCGACCTTTGACGTGTCCGAGGACGTCGAGGACACGCTGGTTCCGGCATTTGTGATCCAACCGATTGTCGAGAACGCCGTGCGTCACGGCATGGGTGATGCCAGTGCGCTGAAGATTGACGTGACGGTCCGCAGAGATGGTGACGATGCGATTTTGATTTCGGTGGCCGATGACGGTGTGGGCATGGACGAGGGCATCGCTGCCAGACTGTTTGACGAGCGCTCTGCCCGTCCCGACGCCAGCTCCCCGCAGGGTGGCGGCGCCGGCGTTGCCATGCACAATATTTCGGAGCGCATTCATCGCTTTTATGGGCCGCACTCCTATACGCGCGTCGAATCGGCGCCGGGTAAGGGCGCTAAAGTGCTCCTACATCTCGATTTGTCGGAGAGCATCTTCGACATTCAAGAGTAGAATAATTGGTCACGGGCTTAACGCCGGTTGGCGTATGCCCGATGTAGTTTGTTGACGAAAGGTTTTATCCCCATGCTGCGTGCGATGATTGTGGATGATGAGGCCCCGGCCCGTTCGGAACTTCGCTTCTTGCTCGAGCAGACGGGCAAGATCGGCACGATCACAGAAGCGTCGAGCGTTCGCTCCGCCATCGAGATGCTTATGGAGAGTCGCGTTGATGTCGTATTCCTCGATATTTCGATGCCTGGCGCTTCGGGTCTGCAACTTGCCGAGGCGCTGCATAAGCTTAAGAATCCGCCGGCGATCGTGTTTGTGACCGCGTACAGCGATCATGCGGTTGAGGCGTTTGATGTGGATGCCGTCGACTATCTGATGAAGCCGGTAGAGGAAGCCCGCCTGGATCGTGCAATCGAGAAGGTCATGCAGCGCACGAAGCCCGTTGCGGACAGCAAGGTGACCATCGAGCGCATCCCGGTGGAGAAGGGCGGCCGCAAGGTGCTCATCCCCGTGGACGACATTCGCTTCATTATGGCCAAGGACGATTACTCCTGTATCTATACCGTCGACGACCGTTTTTTGTCGACGACCTCGCTGGCACAGTTCGAGGCCAAGCTCTGTGATTTTGGCTTCTTCCGCGTTCACCGCCGCTATATCGTTAACCTGGCGTGTGTTACCGACGTCGAGACGGTCCCCTCGGGCGCTATCCAGCTGGGCATTACGGGCGTCGACGAACGCGTACCGGTTTCGCGCCGTCGCGTCGTACCGCTCAAGAAGGCCCTGAGCCTCTAGCACACCGGCCCCGCAGCCCTGTAGACCAAAATCGTCTGCGGAGCCGCGGGGCTTTTGTATGAATGCACCAAATCGTTTTGCGAAAGGGATCCCATGAACAGTGCAAGCGCCAAGCGTATCGACATCATCTCGGACACCCACGGTTATCTGTCGCCCGCGCTTTTAGATGAGTTGAGCGGCGCGGACCTGATTATCCATGCCGGCGATCTTACGTCGGAGATGGACTACGAACATCTGCGAACCATTGCCCCCGTGCGAGCGGTTCTGGGCAATAACGACTACTACTGTGATTACGGCCCCGAAGTGGACCGTCTGGCGCTCTTTAGCTACGAGGGCCTTAAGTTTGCCGTAGCCCACTACCGCGAAGACCTCCCGGTGGGATCCGTGGACGTAGCCATCAACGGTCACACTCACGTAACCAAAGAGGCCCAGGTGGGCCGCTGCTTGGTCCTCAACCCCGGTAGTGCTAGCTACCCCAGAGGCACCCGAGGCCCCACCATGGCCAGAATGCTCGTCAAAGACGGCAAGATTCTCAGCACCAAATTTATTGACCTAGAGTAAACGCAACAAAAACGGGGGATGCAGATTGCATCCCCCGTTTTTCTTTGAGCCAAAGGCCGAGCTTCAACAAGAACAATCAGACCAACCCCGCCGAGGAGCACGCGGGCTAGCCGCGCAGCGGCGCACGCCCGCAAAACTGGTTGAACATAGTGACGGCAGGGAGGGTCTCCGGGGCCGGCTGGCGCGGGTTAAGTTTGTCGCGAGTTCCGCAGGCAAAGGAAAGCACTTAATGTGCTTTCCGTCTTGCGCAGGACTGTAGAGCAGCAAACTTAACCCGCGCCAGCCGGCCCCGGAGACCCTCCCGGAGGGACCCAAAAAATATTTTCAAAAAAGTTGTTGCGCGGCGAACAGACTTCTGTGTATACTAATCCCCGCAGCGCACGCGAGCGGAAACAAACGCGAACGACTGCCTGGGGAGTTAGCTCAGTTTGGTTAGAGCGCCGGCCTGTCACGTCGGAGGTCGCGGGTTCGAGCCCCGTACTTCCCGCCAACGCAATTAAAGCCACGTCTTCGGACGTGGCTTTTTGCGTTTAATAGGACAACCGCTCGGCCGTCCCTTTCATTCAGCTCCTTGCTTCCGAGATGCGGAAATGAATTAAGTATATCGGTTTAAACAAGGGGGGTTTGTTGCGCAACACTCGTTCAATGAAACAGGGGGTTAGGTTATACTAAATTCCACTGCAGGCCTAATCTGATGCAATTTGCTTTGGATTCGACCTTCAGCGGACATCTAATTCACTATTTGGTTGTCCCGGCGGTTATTTAGCGTCTCGACGTAAGCTCGGCCCCGGAGCCCGTTCGAGCTGTTCGTATTCCTTGAAAGGGGAAACATGGACATATCGAGGAAGACTGATTATGCCCTCCGCATGCTTGCGATGCTTGCCGAGGAGCCGGAGCGGTTGCTTTCTGTTCGCACTGCTGCCGAAGAGGTCAATGTTCCGTATTCGTTTGCCCGCTCGATCCAACACGGTTTGGTTCAGGCCGGTATTGTGGAGAGCCTGCGTGGCGTCCACGGCGGTATGCGTCTTAAGGTCAACCCGAGCGAGGTCACTATCCGTCAGGTCGTCGAGGCCGTTCAGGGCCCTATGGTTATGAATGATTGCACGGCACTCGATGGCGACTGTGCACGCAGGGGCACGTGCTGCTATCATCCCCTGTGGGCTGGGGCCCAGGCGCTGATGCGTGACTACCTCGATTCCGTTTCGCTGGACGATGTCGTCGCTCGCCGCCAGTTCCCCGCCGTCGATCCCAAGTTCGCCGACCGCGACGCCTTTCCCGAGTATGCCGTTTGCGCGTGTGCTTGCCGGGAGGAGTAGCGCCGCATAAGGAGTATAGCTATGATTCAGGACCCCTTTCGTTCGATGATTCGTTCGGAAGGGGTTCTGCGTTATCGCGACCTTCCGTGGCGCCGCACACGCGACCCGTACATCATCTGGCTTTCCGAGGTCATGCTGCAGCAGACGCAGGTTCCACGCGTAGAGATGCGCATGCCGGCATGGCTCGACCGCTTTCCGACCGTGCATTCTCTCGCCCAGGCCGCTCCTTCTGATGTTTTGGACGCTTGGCAGGGCATGGGCTACAACCGCCGTGCTTTGGCGCTCCATAAGGCCGCGCAGCGACTCGTGGAGGACTGGGATGGGGAGTTTCCGCGTGATACACGCGACCTGGTCGCGCTGCCCGGTATTGGGCCCGCAACGGCGCAGGGCATTCGGTCGTTTGCGTTTGATCTTCCGGGAGTGTACCTGGAGACCAATGTGCGCACGGTCTTTCTGCATCACTTTTTTCCTGACGTTCCGTCTGTTCCCGATCGCGAGTTGGTGCCGTTGATCCAGGCGGCCTGCCCGGCGGCGCCCGGTGCGGCGGCGGATGAGGCCGCTCCCTTTGCCGTGCCGCTCGACGATGCCGATACGCCGCGCGCGTGGTATTACGCGCTGCTGGATTACGGCGCGTATCTTAAAAAGACGCTGCCCAATCCGTCTAGGCGCTCGGCGGGCTACAGCCGCCAGTCCAAGTTTGAGGGCTCGCGTCGGCAAAAGCGTGCCCATATCGTGCGCATGCTGCTTGCAGCCCGCGACGGACAGCCGGCGGGCATAACGCTTGTTGAAGCTGTTGCAGGCGTTAACAAGATGGAGGCCGCAGCGGGTCGCGAACCGGTTGGTTGCGATTTTATTGCGGGCATTCTTGCCGACCTGGAGCGCGAAGGCTTTTGTCGTGCCGAAGGCGAGCGCTGGCTGAGTGTGTGATGACGCGAATTTGCAGAACAGGATAGTAAGGTTTAGATTCTCGGCATGAGGGTATCCTAAAGGCAATGCCGCTCAAAGTCTATGGTCGGCGCGTATTGAAGGGAAGTACACCTATGGATTTTGAGAATTCTCAAACCAAGAAGAACCTCGAGACCGCTTTTGCCGGTGAGTCCCAGGCGCACACCAAGTATCGTTACTATGCATCCAAGGCCAAAAAGGACGGCTACGTTCAGATTTCGAATATCTTTGCAGAGACGGCGGGCAACGAGTCCGAGCATGCCAAGCTGTGGTTTAAGTACCTGCACGACGGTGCTGTTCCGGATACGCTGGACAACCTGCGCGATGCCGCCGCGGGCGAGAACTACGAGTGGACCACGATGTATGACGAGTTCGCCAAGACCGCCGAAGAGGAGGGTTTTGCCGAGATTGCCGCGAAGTTCCGTGGCGTTGGCGCTGTCGAGAAGGCTCACGAGGAGCGCTATAACAAGCTCGTCGAGCGCATTGAATCGGGCGAGGTGTTTGAGCGCGAGGGCGTAAAGGTGTGGAAGTGCCTGAACTGCGGGCACCTGCATGTTGGTGCCAAGGCGCCCGAGGTGTGCCCGGTTTGCAACCATCCCAAGGCGTACTTTGAGGAGCAGGTGGTGAACTACTAGCGCGTGGCGCGGGCTTGCCAACGAGTTTTGGCTAATAGATTAGTTTGTGTGCCGCCCCTTTTGGGGCGGCACGTTTTGTTTGGGGTCCCTGTCTTCACAATTTCCGTCAAGCTTTTGGTTAGGTTTTGGTCGGATGGCGCAAGGGCGAGAGGGCAAAAGATTGCTGGCGAAAAAAGCTCAAAGAAAGTGCTGGTAGGGGAGTTGTTGAACTTTTCGACAGTTTTCTGACAAAAGAATCTTTGCGGCTATTGCCGCGGATTTCATTGCCGCGGCCGCGATGGTGCGGGATGCTGGGCGCAAGCATCGAATGCTCCTATTGAGGAGGCCAACATGGATCTGTTTCTTGAGACCCCGCAGCAACAAGCCGAGCGCATGCTGCGCCAACAGCAGCGGCTTATGGAGATGCAAATGCAAGGGGCAGCCGTCCAGCCTCCTGCGCAAAACGCCGCGCCCGCGGTATCGTCTGCGGGTGAGGTGGACCCAGGAGCCTATTCCGTACAGCAAGATTCATATGCGCAGGAGCTTGCGTTCGACAAGCGTCGTGCGCGTCGCCGTCGCTGGGCCCAGCGCCTGCGTACGCTGGCGATGATCGTGCTGATCCCGTTGGGACTCGCGGCAATCTTCTTGGCCTCATATGCCCTTACGTGCATTCTCAACGGCGCTTCGCCCAGCGAAGTGCTCCAACATTTAACAGCTCTCGGCCAGCGCCTGGGCGATGTCGTAACAACCATCCGCGCCGGCTGGGAGAGTTAGCGTGCCAGTATTCATAGCGCAAAGGTAACTTGATGCGCCGCCGGCCACGCGCTGCATATGACAGGGTAAGATTGATTGCGGTTCGATTATTGTTCGATTGGGTTTGTTGGGCGGAGTCTATGTCTGCTGTTGATATTGTGCTGGTCGTGATCGCCTTGGTAGCGGTAGGAGTGGCTGTGGCTTGCGCCCTGCAGCTCAAGGGCCTTCGCGCCGAGCTGCGAGAGCGCAGCGATGGCGGTGCGGAGGCGATGGCGGCACTCGAGCAGGCCAACAACGCGCTCGATGCCCTGAACGTCGCGTTGGCAGAAACCCGCCGCACGGCCAATGCCATCGCGCAGCAGCAGACGACAGATGCGGCCGTGGAGCAGCAACGTTACCTGAACATCGCACGCGAGTTTTCGCAAGCTGGTGACCGGATGGATGACCTGCGCCGCGAGACGGCCCAACAACTCGGTGCCAACCGCGAGGGCATCGAGCACCGCCTGGACAAGGTGCGCGAGACGGTCGATGCCCAGCTGGGTGCTATCCGCAAAGACAACAACGTGCAACTCGATCAGATGCGCGCGACGGTGGACGAGAAACTCTCCCGCACGCTCAACGATCGCCTGTCGGCATCGTTTAAGCAGGTGAGCGACCAGCTCGAGGCCGTGTACAAGGGCCTGGGCGATATGCAGTCCATCGCCACCGGCGTGGGCGACCTTAAGCGCGTGCTGGGCAACGTAAAGGCGCGTGGCATTTTGGGCGAGGTGCAGCTGGGTGCAATCCTGGCGGACATCCTTACACCCGACCAGTATCTGGAAAACGTCGCCACCAAGCCCGGCGCCTCGGAGCGCGTTGAGTTTGCCGTCAAGCTGCCGGTAGACGAGGGCGATCCCGTGCTGCTGCCGATCGACTCCAAATTCCCGGGTGACGCATATGAGCATCTGCTCGACGCCCAGGAGTCGGGTGACGCTGAGGCCGTCGCCGCAGCGCGTAAGACGCTCGACACCATGGTCAAGCGCGAGGCCAAGGACATCTGCGAAAAGTACCTGAGTGTGCCGGCAACGACCAACTTTGGCATCATGTTCGTGCCGTTTGAGGGGCTGTACGCCGAAATCGTCAGCCGCCCCGGGCTTATCGAGACTCTGGGCCGCGACTATCACGTCAACGTTGCCGGTCCCAGCACCATGGCGGCCATTCTCAACAGCCTGCAGATGAGCTACCAAACGTTTAGGCTGCAAAAACGCACCGATGACGTGCTGCGCGTGCTTTCTGCCGTCAAGGCCGAGCTGCCGCGCTATCAGGCGGCGCTGCGCCGCGCCCAGCAGCAAATCGAGACCGCGGGAAAGACGGTCGAGGGCATCATCACCACGCGCACCAACGTCATGGAGCGCAAACTCAAGGACATCGACGCGCTGGAAGACGCCGACCAAGCTGATAAGATCTTGGGACTCACGCCCGCGGGCCTTCTCACAGACCAAGAAGACGAGGAATAATTACAACAAGACGGTGGGGCACCGGCGCAAACGCGGGCGCCCCGCTGCTTTTCGCATCGTGCTTGCCTGAAGTGCGCTTTAGTATGCAACAATGACGTTTAGCTCCGCCAGATGTGAAAGGAAGCCCATGTCACAGAGAAGCACCAGTCCGCTCAAACGCTCAACCGTGCGCCGCACGCTACAGCGTTTTTGGGACGTCACGCGCACGCAGCCGCTGATCGTCTTTCTCTCGGTACTCTCGTCGGCGGGCTACATCTTTTTGCTCACGTTTGCCAACACCTACGTGATGGCGCTTATCGTCGACCGCGTCCAGGCCGGCCCCGTGGCGGGCGACCGGGTGTTTGAGGTCTTTGGCCCCTACATTCTGGCGCTCGTGCTCGTTAACCTAGTGGGCCAAATCCTCTCCAAGCTGCAGGACTACACCGTCTACAAGCTCGAGATTGCGGGCAACTATCACTTGGCGCGCCTGTGCTTCGACACGCTCTCCAATCAATCCATGACATTCCACACCAGCCGTTTTGGCGGATCGCTTGTGAGCCAGACGAGCCGTTTTATGAGCGGCTACACGGGTCTGGTGGACGTGACGGTGTATTCGCTCATTCCCACTATCACCTCGGTTGTCTGCACGGTGGCGGCACTCGCTCCGGTGGTGCCCACGTTTACCGTGATCCTGGTGGGCATTATGGTCGTCTACATCGCGTTTGTCTGGCTTATGTATAAGCGCATCATGCCGCTTTCGGCCGCGACGTCCGCCGCGCAGAACAAGCTGTCGGGCGTGCTGTCCGACGCGGTCACGAACATCCTGGCCGTCAAGACCTGTGGGCGCGAAGACTTTGAGCGCGACCTGTTCGATGCTGCCGACCGCGCCGCGCGCGACGCCGAGACGGTTTCGATGCACGCCATGATGCAGCGCAACTTTACGACCTCGGGCCTTATCGTCATCACCATGGCCGTGGTGAGTGTGTTTGTGGCGGGCGGCAACGCGTGGTTTGGCATCTCGGCCGGCTCGCTTGTCATGATCTTTACCTATACGTACAACCTCACCATGCGTCTGAACTACGTAAGCTCCATGATGCAGCGCATCAACCGCGCGCTGGGCGATGCGGCCGAGATGACGCGCGTGCTGGACGAGCCGCGTCTGGTGGCAGACGACGAGAACGCTCCCGAGCTCAAGGTGGGCGAGGGCGCGATTGATTTTGAGCACCTGAGCTTTGCATACCGCGACGCCGCGGCGGGCGAGAGCGTGTTCGACGACCTGACGCTCCATGTGGCGGCGGGCCAGCGCGTGGGCCTGGTGGGCAAATCGGGCTCGGGCAAGACGACGCTCACCAAGTTGCTGCTGCGCCTGGACGACGTACAGGGCGGTCGCGTGCTCGTGGACGGTCAGGATGTCTCGCGCTGCACGCAGCAGAGCCTGCGCCGCCAGGTTGCCTACGTGCCGCAGGAGGCGCTGCTGTTTCACCGCTCCATTCGCGAGAACATCGCCTACGGCCGCCCCGACGCCACCGACGAACAGATCCGCGAGGCGGCCCGCTTGGCCAATGCCCTGGAGTTTATCGACCGCCTGCCCCGGGGCTTTGACACCATGGTGGGCGAGCGCGGCGTTAAGCTTTCGGGCGGCCAACGCCAGCGCGTGGCCATCGCCCGTGCCATCCTCACCGACGCGCCGATTCTGGTGCTCGACGAGGCGACCTCTGCCCTGGACAGTGAGTCCGAGGCGCTGGTGCAGGAGGCGCTTGAGAACCTGATGCGCGGCCGCACCTCTATTGTGGTGGCACATCGCCTGTCCACCGTGGCGGCGCTCGACCGCATCGTGGTGCTGGCGGACGGCGAGATTGTCGAGGACGGTACGCATGCGCAGCTTGTCGAGGCAGGCGGTGAGTATGCGAGCTTGTGGGGCCGCCAGACCGGCGCATTTTTGGAGGCGTAAAGACCCCATACGTGGGACAATCGTGCCCATAGGTAAGTTATGCCGCTGATCCGAGGAGTCGTTATGCCACGCGAGACCAATGCCGCCAAACGCGAGCGTGCCGTTGAGGTGTGCGAGCGCCTTAACCGTCGCTATGGCCCGGTTGAGTGTTTTTTGGACCACGAGAATCCCTATAGGCTGCTCATAGCGGTGTTGCTCTCGGCGCAGACGACCGACGCGCAGGTCAACAAGGTGACGCCGAAGCTGTTTGCCCAGTGGCCCACTCCCGAGGCCATGGCGGGGGCGAGCGTTGCCGATGTGGCAGATACCATTAAGTCGCTCGGCTTCTATAAGAGCAAAGCCAAGCACGCCGTGGAGGCCGCACAGATGATTGTCGCCGATTACGGCGGCGAGGTGCCGGCCGACATGAAGGAACTCGTCAAGCTGCCGGGCGTTGGGCGCAAGACGGCGAACATCGTGCTCAACGTGGGGTTTGGCATTGTCGAGGGCATCGCGGTCGATACGCACGTCAACCGCATCGCGCACCGTCTGATGCTGAGTCCCAAGACGCACGCCAAAGAGCCGCTCAAGACCGAGCAGGATCTGCTCAAGATCTTGCCGCACGAGTATTGGGAGTCGGTCAACCACCAGTGGATCACCTTTGGCCGCGAGATCTGCGATGCCCGCAAACCTAAGTGCGACGAGTGCCCGCTGGCAGATCTTTGCCCCAGCGTACGGATGGTGTAATAGCTTTTTGCAAACTTTTTTGCAAAAAAGTCTCAAACCTTAGATATAGCTTGGTTGCGCAACCAATTCGCGTTTTTCCCTTTTTAAATAAATCGTGCATTAGTAAATCTGTCTCGTTTTTTCGGGACGGGCTGTTTCTGAACAAAGGGGAAAACATGGCAAAGTATCAGCCCGCGCACAAAAAAGCGCAACCCAAGCTCAATCTTGCTAAGCCTGCGGTAACCATGGCAGTTACCGCCAGCCTCGCACTGTCTCCGGTCCTGCAGACCGCTGCTTTCGCTGAGTCCGGCACCGACGCCAACGACGATGTCAAGGCCGAGCAGAAGCAGGCCAGCAAGGAAGAGATCGCCGCCGCTAAGGCCGACGTCGAGAAGGCCCAGAAGGCCTACGACGAGGCTAAGGCCAACGTCGAGAAGACCCAGAAGGCCTACGACGAGGCTAAGGCTGCCGCCGACGAGGCTCAGGCCGGCGACCAGGAGGCCCAGAAGGCTCTCGAGGCCGCTGCCGCTGCCGAGATGGAGGCCGAGACCAAGCTCGCCACCGCCAAGGACGCTCTGGACGAGGCCGAGAAGGCTTACAAGGACGCCCAGGACGCTGCCGACGCACTCGGTGTTGAGTACAACGAGAACCAGTACGTGAAGAAGGCCGAGGAGGCCCGCGCCGCTGCCGACGCCAAGAAGGCAGAGTGGAACGACGCCGCACAGGCTCAGAACGACGCCCAGGTTGCTCTGGAGAACGCCAAGAACCTGACTTCTGAGGACGAGGCCCAGGCTGCCTACGACGCTGCTGCCAAGAAGGCCGATAAGCTTTATCAGGAGTGGAGCGACCTTGACAACGCTGCTGCTAAGGCTGAGCAGGCTGCCAAGGATGCCGAGAAGACGATGAAGGCTGACCTGGAGGCCGCCAACGACGCCCAGGTTGCTCTCGAGGCTGCCAAGAAGCTTCCCTCCGTCGAGGATGCCCAGGCTGCTCTTGAGGCTGCCACCAAGACTGACGATGAGGCTGCTGCCAAGTTCAATGAGCTTAACAACAAGGCTCTCAAGGCCGAGGACGCTGCCACTGCTAAGAAGAACGAGTGGGACGCTAAGCTCGCCGAGGCCAACGAGGCTCAGGTTGCCGTTGCTAACCGTAAGGCCAACGAGGCTGCGCGCGACGAGGTCTATCAGAAGTGGACCGACAAGAACAACGATGTCCGTAGGGACCAGGAAGCCTACAACAAGTCCATCGATGAGCTGCAGGCTGCCAACGAAGCGCTCGCCGCCGCCAAGGATGCTTGCACCGCTGCAAAGGCAGTTTTTGACAGCGATGTGAACAATATGTTCTCTGCTACCGAGAGCGGTGATTCGAAGGGCGAGCAGTTCTGGTATAACCAGGCCTATGGTCCTGATGGTAGCTCCGAACGCTATCAGCAGGCTCAGGCTGACGTGGAGAGTGCCCAGGCTAGGTTCACGACGGCTCAGAACGATAATACCAAGGCATATGCAACGCTTCAGGAGAGCACCAAGGAGCTCGAAGAGCTCGCTGCTCAGAAGGATGCCGCGATTGATAAGGTCGCGCTTGCCGATAAGTATGACGATCTCAAGGCCGACGCCGACAAGCTTGGCCAGGAGTACAACGAGAACCAGTACGAGAAGAAGGCCGAGGACGCCCGCGCCGCTGCCGATGAGGCTAAGGCTGCTTGGCACAAGACGACCGACAAGAAGGCCCAGGCCGAGGCTGACCTGAAGGCTGCTCAGGGCAAGGAGCAGACTGTCAAGGACGCTCAGGATGCATTTGATGCTGCCATGGGCCAGGCGGACAAGTCTGGTAAGGCTTACAACGAGGCTCTGAACAAGTCTGATAAGGCTGCTAAGGCTGCCGAGGATGCTAAGGCCGACCGTGACGCTGCCATCGATGAGCAGGTTAAGGCTAACCAGGCTCTCGCTGCGGCCAAGAAGAAGCCGCAGATCGTTGCCGCGGCCCAGGCTGCGCTCAAGGCTGCTGCCGCCAAGGCTGATAAGCTGGGCCAGGAGTACAACGACCTCGAGAACGAGGCTTTGAATGCTGAGAATACCCTTGCCGCCAAGAAGGCTGCTTGGGACAACGCTCTTGCTGCCGCCAACGCTGCTCAGGTTGCTCTCGCCGACGCCCAGAAGGCAAAGGATGAGGCTGATCAGGCTCTCGAGGACGCAAAGGCCAACACCGAGGTTAAGTCCGATGAGGCAAAGGCTGCTGCTGCCAAGTACGAGCAGGCACAGAGCGATGCTCTCGAGGCTTATGCCGAGCTCCAGCTCGCCAAGCAGGCCGAGGCCACGGCTCAGGCTCAGCTTGAGGCCGCCAAGAAGGTCCTGGGTTCGCTGGTTCCCTATGTTGAGCCCACTCAGCAGCAGGTGAACACCACCGCGACGACCAAGACTCCGGCCAAGGCCGAGAAGAAGGCTGACGAGAAGAAGGCCGACGAGGCTGCCCTTCCCACCACTGGTGATAGCGTTGCCGCTCAGGTTACGATCATCGCCGGTCTGGGTGCCGCTGCCATCGCCGCTGGTGCTACCCGCCGCCGCTTTAATGCCTAATGTAGCTTTTTAAGCTCGTTTCCCCTTTATAGGCGCCTCCGGTTACAA
>NZ_JBNPKM010000016.1:0-49386 GCF_050312955.1 Collinsella sp. SGI.241 | reverse complement strand
TCGAACCCCCAGCCTTGTGCGTGTAAAGCACCTGCGCTAACCGTTGCGCCAATCGCCCGTGCGGAGAGAGTATAGCAAAACAATCGCCCCATTCACCTCATATCCATTAAAGGTAACCGGCGCGTGTCACAGCGGAGCTGATTCAGTTGAGATTGCCTGAACATTCCGCCCCTCTTTACGCCCTCGGGTATACTTAAAAGCTACTGATTCGATTTGATGCCCAGCAACAGCAGAGGGGATAGTATATGTGCGGTTTTGTCGGTTTTGTCGGTGGGACGGATAACCAATCCGAGGTGCTCACCAAGATGATGGACCGCATCGTCCATCGCGGTCCCGACATGGGCGGTCAGTTTATCGACGGCCGCGTTGCCCTCGGCTTCCGCCGCTTGTCAATCCTTGACCTGACCGAGGCTGGCGCCCAACCCATGGCCAACGAGGACGGTAGCGTCGTCATTGTCTTCAACGGCGAGATCTACAACTTCCAAGAACTCCGTTCCGAGCTCGAGGCCAAGGGCTACAAGTTCCACTGCGGCGCCGACACCGAGAGCCTCCTGCACGGCTACGAGGAGTGGGGCGAGGCCGTCCTCGATCGCCTGCGCGGTATGTACGCCTTCGTCATCTGGGACAAAAAGAAGAACAAGCTTTTTGGCGCCCGCGACATCTTTGGCATCAAGCCGCTTTACTACTATCCCATGGCCGATGCGGGCGACGGCGCTCCGGGCGTGCTCTTTGGTTCCGAGATCAAGAGCTTCCTGGACTACCCGCACTTCCACAAGGCGGTCAACAAAAAGGCTCTGCGTCCGTACATGACGCTGCAGTATTCGGCAACCGAGGAGACCTTCTTCGAGGGTGTCTACAAGCTGCCGCCGGCGCACTACTTTACCGTCGATATTCCGACCGGCAAGATGAACATCGAGCGCTACTGGGATTGCGATTACTCTGCCGTCGAGAAGCCGTTCGAAGAGTATGTCGATGAGCTGGACGAGGTCGTGCACGAGAGTGTCGAGGCCCATCGCATCGCCGACGTCAAGGTCGCGTCGTTCCTCTCCGGCGGCGTCGACTCCAGCTATATTGCTGCTTGCCTCATGCCCGACAAGACCTTCTCGGTGGGCTTTGACTACAAGAACTTCAACGAGACCAACTACGCCAAGGAGCTTTCCGATAAGCTCGGCGTCGAGAACGTCCGCAAGATGATTACCGCCGACGAGTTCTTCGGTGCGCTCGAGGATATCCAGTATCACATGGACGAGCCGCAGTCCAACCTGTCTTCTGTGCCGCTGTGGTTCTTGGCCGAGATGGCCCGCAAGGACGTCACCGTAGTGCTTTCGGGCGAAGGCGCCGACGAACTCTTTGGCGGCTACGCCTACTACGAGGACACGGTCCCGGTCCGCAAGTACAAAAAGATGGTGCCGCTGCCCATCCGTCGCGCGCTCGGTAACCTGGCGCTGCATATGCCGTACTTCAAGGGACATAACTTCCTGGTCAAGGGTGCCGAGATCCCTGAGAAGTCGTTCCTGGGACAGGCTCTGGTATGGCCGGAGCGCGAGGTCGACGGCGTGCTCAAGCCCGAGTACAACACCGGCGATGGCGCCTTCGAGCTTGCCGCTCCCATCTATGCGCGCGTGAAGGGTCAGCCCGAGCTGGTCAAGAAGCAGTACCTGGACATGAACATGTGGCTCCCGGGCGACATTCTGCTCAAGGCCGACAAGATGTGCATGGCACACTCACTGGAGCTGCGCGTGCCCTTCCTGGACCGCAAAGTCATGGAGTTCGCCGAGCACATTCCCGACCGCTACCGCATCAACGAGAACGGCAACAAACAGGTACTCCGCCACGCTGCCAACAAGTCGCTGCCCGATGAGTGGGCCACCCGTCCCAAGGTGGGCTTCCCGGTGCCGATTGTCTACTGGCTGCGCGAGCAAAAGTGGTACGACTATGTCAAGGAGTACTTCACCGCGCCGTGGGCAAGCGAGTTCTTCAATACCGACGAGCTCATGCACCTGCTCGATCTGCACTTTGCGGGCAAGGGCGATTTCCAGCGCAAGATCTATACGCCGCTCGTGTTCCTAGTGTGGTACAAGCGCTTCTTTATCGACGAGGGCCAGCCTTCTGTTCAGGCTGCCTAGCCTCGGCTTACGAACGCCTGCGCGTAACGGCTCCTCCGGGAGCCGTTTTTGCATGGGTGCGTTTCAGTTACTATAAAAACCGTCCCTGCCAAATGGCTGAGAAAGGTGAAAGATGCACCATTCGGATTCCGCGACCGTGACCACGGTCGATACGCTTGCCAAGCTTCTCGACGTGTGCGGCGAGCTGCGCGCATCAGAGCAGGTTGACGAGCGTGCCGTGACCGGCTGCTCGTTTGATTCGCGCGTGGTCTCGGCAGGTGACGTATTCTTTTGCAAAGGTGCTGCCTTTAAGCCCGCGTTTTTGAGCATGGCGCTCGATGCGGGCGCCGTCGCATTTGTGTGCGAGGAGTCGCTGGTCGAGTCTCTGGAGCCGCTGGCGCAGGAGAGCGGTGCTGCGATGCTGGTTGTTGATAGTGTTCGCACAGCCATGGCCCTGTTGCCGCCGGAGGTCTACGACCGTCCTGACCACGACGTCAAGATCGTGGGCATCACCGGCACCAAGGGAAAGACCACGGCCGCTTTTATGCTCCAGTCCATCATCAAGGCGGCGGGCGAGTCCTGCGGCATGATCGGCTCGGTGAGTACCGACGATGGTATCGAGTGCTACGAGAGCACCAACACCACGCCCGAGGCCCCCGAGGTTTGGCGCCATATCGCCAACTGCCGCACGTCCGGTCGCCAGTCCATGGTCATGGAGGTCTCGAGCCAGGCGCTCAAGTATCAACGCGTCGAGAATCTGCCGTTTGACGTGGCGTGCTTCCTCAACATCGGCCGCGACCACATCTCGCTGATTGAACACCCCACGTTTGAGGATTATTTTGAGAGCAAACTCAGGATCTTTGACCAGGCAAAGACCGCCGTGGTGAATCTGGGCACCGAAGAGGTCGACCGTGTGCTGGAGGCAGCGTCGACGGCCGAGCGCTTGGTGACCGTTGGTGTCGAGCATCCCGAGGCAAGCCTGTGGGCGAGCGACGTGCGCATGGTCGGCTTTAGCATCGAGTTCAACTTGCATGGCCTGTGTGCCGACGAGTCCGAGGCGGGGGAGAAGATCCTGCTGGGTATCGCGGGAGACTTTAACGTGGAGAACGCGCTGGTCGCTATCGCCGCCGCGCGCGAGATCGGTATCGGTATCGAGGCCATCAAGAAGGGCCTCTCCAAACTGCGTGTGCCGGGCCGTATGGAGGTCGTGGAGTCGAAGGACGGCCGCGTGATCTGTGTCGTTGACTATGCGCATAACCAGCTTTCGTTCCGTTCGCTTTTCTCGTCGGTCAAGCGCGCGTTTCCCGCTAGTCCAGTCATTGCGGTGTTTGGCGCTGCCGGCGGCAAGGCGCAGGAGCGCCGCGAGCAGCTTCCGCGCGAGGCCGCACCATATTCCGACCTGATGATCTTTGCCAACGAGGACCCGGCTCACGAGGACCCGATGAAGGTCTGTCGCGAGCTTGCCGAACATGTTCCCGACGATACGCCGAACAAGATCATCCTCGATCGCGAAGCCGCTGTGCATGCGGCGTTCAAGGCGGCGCGCGAGGAGTACGTCAACCCCGATGCTCCCACCATTGTCTTGCTGCTGGCAAAGGGTGACGAGGAGCTCATGCACGTGGGCGACGAGTTCGTGCCCATCGAGAGCGACCTTTCGTTGGCCAATCGCCTGATCGATGTTACCCAGTTTGACTAATGAACCATGATGGCGGCGGCGCCCTGAGTGCGCTGTCGCCATAAGCGTGTTCCCTCAATCAAAACATGCCGTCCAAGTCCAAACCCTTCTACGTAAACGGAGTGACCATGTCCCACAACACCCTGCCGACCGTTGCCGAGCTTTCGGGCGAGATGCGCGAGCGCCTTGCCAAGGTCAAGTACGTCTTTACCGATCTGGACGCCACGATGCTCGCGCCCGGCTCGTGCGTGCTGCGCGACAACGACGGCAATCCCTCGACCAAGCTCGTCGAGGCCGTCGTGGCGCTTGCCCGCGCTGGCATCCAGGTAATTCCCACCTCGGGTCGCAACCGCACCATGATCCACGAAGATGCCCGCGTGCTCGGCCTCAACTCCTACATTGGCGAGATGGGTGGCCTGGTCATGTACGACCTCAAGGCCAACGACTGGGAGTATCTGACCGGCGACATGCCTTACGACCCCGCCTGCGGCCTCACGCCGCACCAGGTGATTGAGCAGACCGGCGTGTGCGAGAAGATTCTCGCTCGCTGGCCGCACAAGATCGAGTACCACAACGACATGTCGACTGGCTATAAGTACCGCGAGGTCACCGTCGGCATGCGCGGCGATATTCCCGATGACGAGGCGCAGGCCATCCTCGACGAGGCCGGCTGCGGTCTGGTCTGGGCCTGCAACGGCCACTTGACTCATCTGTCCAAGCCGACGACCCTCGAGCTCGATCGCGTCGAGGATGGTCGTGCCTTTAACATCAATCCGTCGGGTCTCGACAAGGGCGTGGCGGTCGCGCGTTTCTGCGAGCGTCTGGGCATCGAGCGCGACGAGACGCTGGCACTCGGCGATTCCGAGTCTGATTTCTACATGGCCGACCACGTGGGCACGTTCTGCCTGGTCGAGAACGGCCTGACCAGCGCCGGCGCGTCCGAGTTTCTTGCGTCCTGCGATAACGCCTTTGTCACGCGTGGCAGGATCGTTGACGGCTGGGCGGCGACGGCGGAGCTGCTCGTCGCGGCCCGTTCATAGCGCAGTGCCGTTACGCTTGGCCATATCTTTTCGAGAGAGAATCTGGTGAGGTAATGTCCGATATCGAGAATCTGGCCGGTGATACGCGCCCCATCGGCGTGTTCGACTCGGGCCTGGGCGGCTTGACGGTTGCGCGCGCGATTGCGACGGCGCTTCCGCACGAGTCCGTCTACTACTTTGGCGATACCAAGCGCTGCCCTTACGGCACCCGCACCGAGGACGAGGTGCGCTCGTTTGCGCTACAGGCGGGGCGCTGGCTTTCGAGACACGACGTCAAGATCATGGTCATCGCCTGCAATACGGCGACGGCAGCGGCGCTTCGCCTGGCTCAGCAGGTGCTCGATGTCCCCGTGATTGGCGTAATCGCGCCGGGCGCGCGTGCCGCCATCAACAGCACCCGCACGCGCCGTGTGGGCGTGCTCGCCACCAACCTCACCATCCGCTCGGGCGCCTACACGCGCGCCATCCAGGACTTGGATGCCGGCGTGGACGTGTATGGCTGCCCTGCCTCGAGCTTTGTCGAGGTTGTCGAGCACGAGCTCGCCTCGGGCGCGCATCTGCAGGAGCAGTGGCTCGAGAACGAGGATATTTTTGATACGCCAGCCGTTCGCGCGCTGGTCAACGCCACAGTCGAGCCACTGCACGATCGTGGCATCGATACCGTGGTGCTCGGCTGTACGCACTTTCCGCTGCTGGTGGGCCCCATCCGTCATGCGTTGGGGCCCGGGGTGCGCGTGGTGAGCTCCGCCGAGGAGACCACCCGCGAGCTGACCGATATCCTCACGCGCCGTGAGCAGCTGGCGGGCAACACCGCCGAGCCGCAGCATCGCTTTGCCACCACGTCCGACAACATTGCCGAGTTTGCGGTGGCGGGCAGCTTTATCTTTGGCCAGCCGCTCAAAAGCATCGAGCATGTCGATATCGACGAACTCGGTTAGGCACGCAATGTCGCCGGAGTCTTCGCCACATCTTTTGCCGAAAGGATAGTTCCATGGAATATATGCAGGTCAACCGCGCCAACGGCCGCGCCGCAAACGAGCTGCGTCCCGTTAAGCTCACTCGCGGCGTCATGAAGCACGCCCACGGCTCGTGCCTGGCAGAGTTTGGCGACACGCGCGTGCTGTGCGCCGCCACCATCGAGGAGGGCGTTCCGGGCTGGCGCAAGGGCGCCAAGGCCGGTTGGGTAACGGCGGAATATGCGATGCTGCCGGCGTCGACCGGCAAGCGCTGCAAGCGCGAACATGCCAACCGCAAGGGCCGTTCCATGGAGATCGAGCGCTTGATCGGCCGCAGCCTGCGCACCGTCGTCAACATGAAGGCGCTCGGCGAGTACACCGTTACCGTTGACTGCGATGTGATCCAGGCCGATGGCGGCACGCGTACGGCGAGCATCACCGGCGCCTGGGTGGCGCTGCACGACGCCCTTGCCATGTGGGTCGAGGCGGGCAAGCTCGAGCGCATTTCGCTTACCGGTCAGGTTGCCGCTATTTCCATGGGCGTCGTCGACGGCAACACCCTGCTCGACTTGGATTATTCCGAGGACAGCCACGCCGAGGTCGACATGAACCTCGTCGCCACCGACTCTGGCGAGATGATCGAACTCCAGGGTACCGGCGAGCAGGCGCCCTTCGACCGCAAGCGTCTCAACGCCCTGCTCGATCTGGGCGACAAGGGCATCGTCGAGCTCATCGAGCTTCAGCGTCAAGCCCTCGCCTAACCTGCCAAAAGGGGATGTTGATTTTGGCAGGTTTAATCTGCGAAAACGCCGAAGTATAAGACTGCCGTTGATTGAGAGGGGAGAGGCCGAGACCCTCGTCGTCCTCTACACGGCATTGCTATAAGAGACAAGGAGGCCAGCTATGGCACTTGAGAAGATTGACATCGACACCCTCGACCCGGCGGCGACCATTGTTGTGGCCACGGGTAACGCCCATAAGCTCACCGAGATCGAGGCCATTTTGGGCAAGGTCATGCCCGAGGTGCGCTTTGTGGCGCTCGGCCAGCTGGGCGATTTTGAGGACCCCGAGGAAAACGGCACGACGTTTTTGGAGAACGCCATCATCAAGGCGCAGGCTGCGGTCGAGGAGACGGGCCTTATGGCCATCGCTGACGATTCCGGCTTGGTCGTCGACGCGCTGGACGGCGAGCCGGGTGTGTATAGCGCGCGTTATGCGGGCGTACACGGCGATGATGCCGCCAACAATGCCAAACTACTCGTTAATCTGGAAGGCGTGGCAGACGAGGATCGCACCGCACGCTTTATGAGTGTCGTTGCGCTCATCGACCAAGACGGCCTGGTCACCTATGGCGAGGGCGCCTGCGAGGGCGTTATCGCACACGAGGGCCGCGGCGACCACGGCTTTGGCTACGACCCGCTGTTCCTGCCGGTCGATACGCCGGGCAAGACTATGGCCGAGCTCACAGCGGACGAGAAGAACGCCATCAGCCATCGTTTCCATGCACTCGAGCACCTGTCCGCCAAACTCACGGGCGAGGAGTAGGCCGTGCGTGCGGTGGTGCAGCGCGTGCTCAACGCCGGTGTGACGGTCGACGGCGAGTGCGTGGGCCGCATTGGGCGCGGCTATCTGGTATTGCTGGGTGTGGGCCATGGCGATACGCGTGCCGAGGCCGATAAACTATGGGGCAAGCTCCGCGGGCTGCGTATCAACGAGGACGAGAACGGCAAGACTAACTTGGCGCTTGCCGATGTCGACGGCGAGGTGCTCGTGGTGTCGCAGTTTACGCTGTTTGCCGATTGCCGCCACGGCCGTCGTCCGTCGTTTACGGATGCTGGCGCGCCCGATGTCGCCAACGAGCTTTATGAGTACTTTCTGACGCTCGTCGCCCAGGACGTCGACCACGTGGCGCACGGCATCTTTGGCGCCGACATGAAAGTCGACCTGGTCAACGACGGCCCGTTCACCATTGTCCTCGATACCGACAATCTGTAAGTAGCCTAATTAGCTACTTGCGTGGGGTTGTAACAGGGTGCTATAGTATTAGAGTTTTGTCTATCTTAGGGGTATTATCCCCTTTTTGAATTGCACCTTCTGGAGGCCCTGTTCATGGAAGAGATGGAAGTCAATTACGTCGACGACATCCACGAGAAGCTGACCGATATGGTGGGCGATCGCGTCAAGGTGAAGGCCAACATGGGCCGTACCCGCGTTGTCGAGCGCATGGGTACCATCAAGAGCGTCCACCCGGCTGTCTTTATCGTCGAGGTTGACGAGCGCCGCGGCCGCAAGTCGCGTCAGTCCTACCAGTACATCGACGTCCTTACCGGTCAGGTTGAACTGTTCGACCCCGAGAGCGGCGAGCACATCTTTACTCCGCTCGGCAACCAGCTCGAGGAGCATTAACGGTGACCGATCGGTCCCTCATCCTTACTGCGCCGGCAAAGATTAACCTCTACCTGGGGGTTCATACCGAGCGCGATACCCGCGGCTACCACAAAGTCGATTCCCTGATGGCAGCTGTCGGCCTAGCCGATACCGTGACGGTCACGCCGGCGCAGGCGTTGACCGTCCAGACGGTTCCGGCATCAGATTTTCCCATGCAAAAGAATACTGCCTACCGCGCCGCCGTCGCCATGGCCGATCATTTCGGGCGCGAGGCAAACGTGTGCGTGACGATTGAGAAGCGCATCCCGCTGTGCGCCGGCCTGGGCGGCCCCTCGACGGATGCCGCGGCGGTTATCGTTGCCCTGGCTGAGCTGTGGGGCATCGACCGCACTGATCCTGCGCTGGATGAGATTGCGCGTGGCATCGGCGCCGACGTGCCGTTCTTTTTGCATACGAGCCCCGCATTCTACGTGGGTGGGGGAGACGTTCTGGCAACTGAGTACCCCGCGCTTCCTGTGACGCCCGTTGTGCTGGTCAAGCCGCGGGAGGCGAGCGTTTCGACAATTGAGGCCTATCGACGTTTTGACGAGGCCCCGGTGCCCGCGACTGCGCCCGGTGCCATTGCATCGGCTCTTAGCGTGAGTGATGCGAAGATGGCGTATTCGCTCATCCATAACAACTTGGGCATCATTTCTGCTTTGATGGAGCCGCAGATCCAGGCGGTTCTCGACTGGCTGAGCGAACAGGAGGGAACCGTTGCCGTGGACGTGTGCGGGTCGGGTGCCTGCTCGTTTGCCATTTGCGACACCGCCGCCACGGCCGAAAGGCTTGCCGGGGCTGCCCAGCAAAATGGCTGGTGGTCCTGCGCGACTGAGCTTATTCCCAACACGGTTCAAATCGACGCGCCAAAGAAATAAAAATTTCTCTAGCACGCGGCGAAAAACTTTGTTACTATAGTCGAGCTAACGGGTTGTGGCTCAGTTTGGTAGAGCACTGCGTTCGGGACGCAGGGGTCGCTGGTTCAAATCCAGTCAACCCGACCAGAGCATGAGGAGGGACCGCTTCTTGCGGTCCCTTTTTTTAGCTATTGTTGTGATACCGCGATACCCGCGGTATACTCATTCGAGCTTGTCTCGCTGTTTTGTGGAGGTCTACATGTTTGGACTGAGGGCTCCTGAGCTCATCATTATTCTCGTCGTTGTCCTGATTATCTTCGGGCCCAAGAACCTGCCGAAGCTCGGCAAGTCCCTCGGCTCTACCGTCAAGAATATCCGCGAGGGTATGGAGGGCGACGATAAGGACGAGACCAAGCAGGCCGAGGACGTTGTGGTCGAGGAGTCCGAGGAGGACAAGAAGATCGCAGAGCTCGAGGCCCAGCTCGCCGCCGCCAAGAAAAAGAAGGCAGAGGACGGCGACGCGGACGCAGAGTAGTCCCATCCCTTTGGGGTGAGCACCTGACCGGCTTGCCCGCAGGCTAGCCGGTCTTTTTCGTTATGTTGACAGTTGATTGTTACATCATAGTTGGGGAGATATCCGTATGGACGCAAGCCAGATCGTACTGACCGCTGAGGGCCGCCAGAAGCTCGTCGAGGAGCTCGCTTGGCGTGAGGGCGATTACGCCAAGGAGATCGTCGAGGACATCAAGGAAGCCCGCGCGTTTGGCGACCTTTCGGAGAACTCCGAGTACGATGCCGCCAAGGACAAGCAGGCTCAGAATGCTGCTCGCATTGCCGAGATTCAGGCTATTCTCGCCAACGCTCAGGTTGCTGCCACCACGGGCGATCTGACCGTCTCCATCGGTTCCACCGTTTCGCTGATTGATCCCAACGGTGAGGTCATGGAAGTCACGCTCGTCGGTACCACCGAGACCAACTCGCTCGAGCACAAGATCTCCAACGAGTCCCCGGTCGGCCACGCCATCATCGGCCACGGCGAGGGCGACTCCGTCGAGGTCGTTACGCCTTCCGGCAAGACTCGCGTCTACACCATCGCCAAGATCGCACGCTAGACCACGGTCCCGCGTAAAGGTATGTTTTCGCTCCCTGGGACCGAATCCTGGGGAGCGTTTTAGTTTGAGGAGTTAACTTATGGCAGAGAACCAAAACGCCGCCGAGCAGGCATCGACGCTCAATGACGAGCGCGCCACGCGCCTGGCCAAGCGCGCCGCCCTGTTCGAGGCGGGCCAGAACCCCTATCCCGAGCATTCCGAGATCGAGGACTACGTTGCCGACATCGAGGCTAAGTATGCCGATCTTGCCGATGGCGAGGACACCGAGGACGTCGTGAAGATCGGCGGCCGCGTGGTCGCAAAGCGTGGTCAGGGCAAGATCATGTTCATCGTCGTGCGCGACGCAACCGCCGAGATTCAGCTGTTCTGCCGCATCAACGACATGGACGAGGCAGCCTGGAATACGCTCAAGGCCCTCGACCTTGGCGATATCCTGGGTGTGACCGGTGTGGTTGTGCGTACTCAGCGCGGCCAGCTCTCCGTCGCCCCTAAGAGCGCGACCCTGCTCTCCAAGGCCGTTCGCCCGCTGCCCGAGAAGTTCCACGGTCTCTCCGACAAGGAGACCCGCTATCGTCAGCGCTATGTCGACCTGATCGCCAACGACGATGTCCGCGAGACCTTCCGCAAGCGCTCGCAGATCCTCTCCACCTTCCGTCGCTTTATGGAGTCCGACGGCTACATGGAGGTCGAGACTCCCATTCTGCAGACCATTCAGGGTGGCGCTACGGCTAAGCCGTTCATCACGCACTTTAACGCTCTCGATCAGGAGTGCTACCTGCGCATTGCTACCGAGCTGCACCTCAAGCGCTGCATCGTCGGTGGCTTTGAGCGCGTCTTCGAGATCGGTCGTATCTTCCGTAACGAGGGCATGGACCTCACCCACAACCCCGAGTTCACCACGATGGAGGCCTACCGTGCCTTCTCCGATCTCGAGGGCATGAAGGCGCTCGCCCAGGGCGTCATCAAGGCTGCCAACAAGGCCATCGGCAACCCCGAGGTCATCGAGTACCAGGGCCAGACCATCGATCTTTCCGGTGAGTGGGCAAGCCGCCCCATGACTGATATTGTCTCTGACGTGCTCGGCAAGAAGGTCACCATCGACACGCCTGTCGAGGAGCTTGCTGCCGCCGCGCGCGAGAAGGGCCTGGAGATCAAGCCCGAGTGGACTGCAGGCAAGATCATCGCCGAGATTTACGATGAGCTGGGCGAGGACACCATCGTCAACCCGACCTTCGTGTGCGATTACCCCATCGAGGTCAGCCCGCTCGCCAAGCGTTTTGAGGACGACCCGCGTCTGACCCACCGCTTTGAGCTGGTCATCGCCGGCCACGAGTACGCCAACGCATTCTCCGAGCTCAACGACCCGGTCGACCAGGCTGAGCGCTTTGCCGCCCAGATGGCCGAGAAGGCCGGCGGCGACGATGAGGCCATGGAGTATGACGAGGACTACGTACGCGCCCTCGAGTACGGTATGCCTCCCGCGGGCGGCATTGGCATCGGTATCGACCGTGTGGTCATGCTGCTCACCAACCAGGCTTCTATCCGCGATGTCCTGCTGTTCCCGCACATGAAGCCCGAGAAGGGTTTCCAGTCCGGTGCCGCTGCCGCCAAGGCCGCAGAGGCCGGCAACGCCGCGAGCCCGTTCGTTAAGTCGCTTAAGCCCACGCTCGATTACTCCAAGATCGCCGTTGAGCCGCTTTTTGAGGAGTTCGTCGACTTCGATACCTTCTCCAAGAGCGATTTCCGCGCTGTGAAGGTCAAGGCATGCGAGGCCGTCAAGAAGTCCAAGAAGCTGCTGAACTTTACGCTCGACGACGGTACCGGTGTCGACCGCACCATCCTCTCCGGCATCCACGAATACTATGAGCCCGAGGACCTGGTCGGCAAGACCCTGCTCGCCATCACCAACCTGCCTCCGCGCAAGATGATGGGCATCCCCAGCTGCGGCATGCTCATCAGTGCCATCCACGAGGAGGAGGGCGAGGAGCGCCTCAACCTGATCCAGCTCGACGCCTCCATTCCCGCCGGCGCAAAGATGTACTAATTGGTTCCGCCGTTCTACCGAACGGCGGACCAGCCGACGCTGCGCGGGCCGCACCTGTACAATGTGACGTTCAACTTCAAGGGCGCGACCGAAAGGTCAGCGCCCTTTCGTTTCACGTCACCTTGTCTCAAATGCAGCCCGCTCGCTGACTTATGCTCAACCTGCGGCGCCATTTTGCTTGAAGGCACCCTGCTCGCTCTGGCGGGCTTTCGCTGCCGTTGGCAACACATCGGCGTTGCCTTGGCTGTCAAGCTAGACGTCGCTCGCTGTCCGTCCTCTACCTGCGGCGTTGCTCTGGTTGGCACTTCGTATTCCACCGCAACTTATGGGGTCGGGGGATTATTGGTGCTCTACATCTCCACAAACTCAACGCTTACGAAGCGTGTGCTGCTCGTGTTAGGGTAGTTCCACCACATAAGTAGTCGCAGACGCACGTGCCACGGGCGGGCGAGATGAAGTCCCAGTAGCTCCATCTCGCCCGCCCGTTTTTGTTGTGCACCGCGGCGTAACACAGAAAGGATTTTGCCCTTTATGCCTATCAATAAACGAGAGAGCCTGCTGTTTACCTTTATCATGTGCTTTTGCATGGTGCTCTGGATGAGCATCTACAACGTTGCCCTGCAGCACGGGGCCATCAACGGCGAGGTCATTGCCGCCGCGTGGCTCGGCTTCCCCGTTGCCTACATTTTTGCCATGTGCTGCGACTGGTTTGTTGCCAGCCCCCTTGCCAAGGGTTTCGCTTTTAAATTCCTGGTCACGCCGGGTAAGAGCTCACCGCTTGCCATGACGCTCGCCGTCAGCTCCTGCATGGTCGTTCCCATGGTCATCATCATGTCGTTCTACGGTGCGTGCGAGGGCTTGTTCCACATGCCCGGTGGCCCGCTCGCAAACCTGCAGATGCTGCCGATGATGTGGCTCATCAACATCCCGCGCAACTTTATCATGGCCCTGCCCGGGAACCTGCTGGTGGCTGGTCCGGTTGCTCGCTTTATCTTCCGCCATGCCTTCCCCATGGGAACCGTCTTTGAAGAGCAGCATATGGAGCTCGTACGTATGCCGGGCGCTCCCGTTGCCGATGTCGACGATGACGTTGCCGAGAGTATGGACGCCGAGCCCGCCTGCTAGGCAAGAGCCTCTAACCTAGAGCGCCCGCCGCATCCGGCGATTCCTTTTTTGTAGACGTTGTCGTATGGCTGCACGCGGAAAAGGCCACAGCGGTTAACATATACTCCATATGGGTAAAGAGACCAAAGCGCCGCCACGAGTGGCGCTTTGCGTTTGAAAAACTAGCTCGTCTAAGAGGAACTAGCATGTTGGACCGTTTTACCGATCGCGCGCGCAAGGTCATGTCCATGGCCAAGCAGGAGGCGCTCGATCTTCACTCAAATAAGGTGGGTACCGAGCATCTGCTGCTCGCGCTCGCCAAGGAGGACGAGGGCATTGCCGCCGAGGCACTGCGCTCACTCGATATCTCCTACGATGACATCATGGACACGCTCAAGGAGGTCCAGACCACCGTTCCCGAGCCCAGCGAGGAGACCGAGGCCGCTAAGCTCGCCTTTACGCCGCTCGTCATCAGCGTGATGGAGCGTTCCTTCCGCGTGGCGCGCGAGAACAACCAGACCTATGTGTCGACCGAGCACCTGCTCATCGGTATTGTCGAAGAGGGCAACGGCATGGCCATGGACATTCTCATGCGCCTGGGTGTTTCGTCCGCTTCCATTAAAAAAGCCATCGAGAAGCTTACCGCCAAGGATCAAGACAAGAAGCGCCCGCTCGCCGGTGCCGGTGCCGGGCGTCCCGGTACAGGCCTGCCGTTCTTTAGCGGCTCGGACGCCTCGCAGCAAAAGGGGAGCGGCACCGACACGCTCAAGCAGTTCGCCACCAACCTTACGCAGAAGGCGCGCGACGGCGAGCTCGACCCGGTGATCGGTCGCGAAAAGGAAGTCCAGCGCATGATGGAGATCCTTTCGCGCCGCACCAAGAACAACCCGCTTATCTTGGGCGACCCCGGCGTGGGCAAGACGGCCATCGTCGAGGGCCTGGCGCAGCAGATCGCTGCCGGCAACGTGCCCGAGAACCTTATGAACCAGAACATCTGGACGCTCGACCTGCCGGGTCTTGTCGCGGGCGCCAAATATCGCGGTGAGTTTGAGGAGCGTCTCAAGAACGTAATCCAGGAGGCAACCGAAGCCGACGACGTCATCCTGTTTATCGACGAGATGCACACCATCATCGGTGCCGGTTCTGCCGAGGGATCCATCGATGCAAGCTCCATGCTCAAGCCCGTGCTCGCGCGCGGCGCTTTCCAGATCATCGGTGCCACCACGGCCGAGGAGTTCCGCAAGTACCTCACCAAGGACCCGGCCTTCGAGCGCCGCTTCCAGACCATCGATGTTGAGGAGCCAAGCGTCGAGGACACGGTCAAGATCCTGACCGCGCTCAAGCCACGCTACGAGGAGCACCACCACGTGCGCTATACGCAGGGTGCCATCGAGGCTGCCGCGAACCTCTCCAACCGCTACATCCAGGATCGCTTCCTGCCCGATAAGGCCATCGATCTCATCGACGAGGCCGGCGCCCGCGCCCGCATTGCCGCCAACCGTGCGCCTGAGCCGGTGCGCGAGGCCGAGCATCGCGTGGAGGAGCTCAAGGCTGCCGCGCAGGAGGCCACCGAGGGCGACGACATGAACAAGGCCGCCGAGATTACCGAGCAGCAGAAGGCTGCCGAGATTGAGCTCGCCGAGGCCAAGGCAGCTTGGACGGCCGAGCTCGACGCCAGCCCGCTCACCATCGATGTCGCCCAGGTTGCCGACATCGTGTCCGTGACCTCGGGCGTGCCGGTGTCTTCGCTCACCGAGAGCGAAAGCCGTCGTCTGTTGCAGACCGAAAGCGTGCTCAAGACCCGCATTATCGGCCAGGATGAAGCTGTCGAGGCCGTGGCCAAGGCAGTGCGCCGCAGCCGCTCGCCGCTCAAGGACCCGCGTCGTCCCGGCGGCAGCTTTATCTTCTTGGGTCCTACCGGCACAGGCAAGACCGAGCTCGCCAAGACGCTCGCCGAGTATCTCTTTGGCAGCAAGGACGCGCTCATCAGCTTCGACATGTCGGAGTTTGGCAGCGAGTTCGAGGTCTCCAAGCTCATCGGTAGCCCCCCGGGCTACGTGGGCCACGACGAGGGCGGTCAGCTCACCAAGGCCGTTCGCCGTCACCCGTACTCGGTCGTGCTGTTCGACGAGATCGAGAAGGCGCACCCCGATATCTTCAACATCTTGCTGCAGGTGCTTGAGGAGGGCCGCCTGACCGATAGCCAGGGCAAGACGGTCGATTTCCGCAACACCGTGATCATCATGACGTCCAACGTGGGCGCCCGCGAGATTGCGCAGGATGCGAGCGTTGGCTTTGGCACCACCGGTGAGCAGGGTCTTACCTCGAGCGAGATTAAGGGCCGTGCGATGGGCGAACTCAAGCGCCTGTTCCGCCCCGAGCTGCTCAACCGTATCGATGACATCGTGGTGTTTCAGAAGCTTTCGGGCGAGAACTTGACCAAGATCGCTCACCTGCTGGTGGACGACCTGCGCCAGCGCCTGATTGCCAACGGCATGAACATCAAACTCACCGATGCGGCCTACGACAAGATCGTAGCCGAGGGTACCGACCTCACCAACGGCGCACGTCCGCTGCGCCGCGCCATCCAAAAGCTCATCGAGGATCCGCTATCCGAGGAGCTGCTGGCCGGCGAGTGGGGCAGCGGCGATACCGTCCTGTGCGACGTGGCCGACGGCAAGTTCGTCTTTAGCCACGGTACGGGCGAGATCCCGGCGCCGCGTCCGGCAGGTGCGCTTGGGGGCGATACCGCTCCGGCAGCGCCGCACACCGGAAACGCCGCGCCTGTGAGCAGTGGCGTAAGCTCGGGCCCCGGCGGCATGATGCAAGCCGGTTCCGGCGCGCTGTAGGGCGTAACAAAACCTTGTGTCCACGAGGGCGTTCCAAAGGAGCGCCCTTTTTTCTGTTGGAAAGGCCCCTCGTTCAAAGTAAATCTCATTAAACATACCAACGGTGTATGCATAAGCGTTGGTCAGGCGTTGAGGTTGGTTGAAGGGCCCAACGTCCCTTCGGCGCGGTCCGTCTACCTGCTTTATCTTAATAAAGTGGCGTTTCTCCGCCGTTAGCCGATGATGCGAGAGCGCTCGGCGTTTTCGACTGGTTTATGCAAACGAAGTCTGGGAATATACAAGGCGCATGTCTTATTGTCTAACCAGTTGCGCCAAGGAGGCACCATGGACTACAAGATCACCGGCTATGAGCCCGCCCAGCTGTTCCATTTCTTTGAGGAGGTCAGCGCGATCCCCCGTGGGTCTGGCAACGAGAAGGGCATCAGCGATTTCCTGGTTGCGTTTGCCAAGGAGCGCGGCCTCGATGTGTATCAGGACGAGGTCTACAACGTCATCATTCGCAAGCCCGCATCTGCCGGTGCCGAGAATGCCCCGACCGTGATGCTGCAGGGCCACATCGATATGGTGTGCGACAAATTGGGCTCCGTTGAGCACGACTTTACGACCGATGGTATCGACCTGCTCGTCAAGGACGGCGTTCTCACCGCTAACGGCACCACGCTGGGCGCCGACAACGGTATCGCCGTCGCTCTGATGCTCACTGTTCTCGATGACGATTCGATCGTTCACCCCGCCCTCGAGTGCGTATTCACCACCGACGAGGAGACTGGCCTGGTCGGCGCCGAGACGCTCGACAAGTCCCAGATTAGCGCCCGCACCATGATCAACCTTGACTCCGAGGAAGAGGGCGTTGCCACCGTCAGCTGCGCCGGCGGCGTCGTCGTTACCTACACCTGCCCGATCGCGCGCGAGCACAAGACCGGTAGCACCCTCACGTTCGACATCTCCGGCCTGCTGGGCGGTCACTCCGGCAGCGATATCCACCTGGAGCGCGGCAACGGCAACCTCATCATGGCCCGCATCATCGACCGCCTGATGGTTGCCGGCGAGCCCGCCATCGTTAGCTTTAACGGCGGCACCAAGGACAACGCCATCAACCGTGAGTGCAAGGCTGTTCTGGTCTACGCCGACCACGCTGCCGCCGAGGCCGCGGCCCAGATCGCAAAGGGCATTATCGCCGACGTCACTGCCGAGCTCGAGGTCTTCGACCCCGGCTTTACCTGCACTGTCGAGATTGCCGACGACGCCGAGGTCGAGGCCATGGACGAGAAGTCCGCGCTTGCCCTCATCCGCGCCCTGCGTCTTGCCCCCAATGGCGTGATCCGCCGCAACGTCGCTACCGACGGCTCCGTCGAGGTTTCCTCCAACATCGGTGTGGTTGCCACTTCTGACGACGAGGTCAAGATCATGCTGTCCCCGCGCTCCTCGATCACCTCGCTGCAGAACGAGTTCAAGGACCGCCTGCAGACACTGGCCGATGTCCTGGGCTTCGACGCCAAGTTTGAGTTCGAGTATCCCGGCTGGAGCTATGCCGAGCATTCGCCGGTCCGCGACGTCTTTATCGAGAGCTATCGCGAGCTCTTTGGATCCGAGCTGCGCATCGAGTCCATTCACGCCGGCCTTGAGTGCGGCCTGTTTGCCGAGGCCCTGCACGGCCTGGACGCCATCGCCGTGGGCCCGACGCTCTCCGATGTCCACACCCCGGACGAGAGCATGGAGCTCGCTTCTGCCGAGCGCTTCTACGAGCTGCTCATCGACGTCCTCAAGCGCCTTGCCGCGTAAAGGTCGCCTTGGTTAAGCAGCTCTAAAACGGCTGGCTCTGAAAACGGCCGCCTGGCGTAATGCCGGGCGGCCGTTATTCGTTACAGTGCGAGGATCCCAAGGTGCTCAAGTAGGATCTTAAGCCCGATGAGGACGAGTACGACGCCACCCACGATGGTGGCGGGTTTTTCGTAGCGCGCGCCAAAGGTGTGGCCGATCGCTACGCCGGCGACGGAGAAGATAAACGTTGTGACGCCGATAAGTGATACAGAGGGCACGATATCGACCGAGAGCGCGGCAAACGAGATGCCCACGGCGAGCGCGTCAATCGAGGTGGCGATGGCAAGGATTAGGTACTCGCCCAGGTCGATCTTTTCGGCATCCTTGCCGTCGCCTTCGTCCTCATCCTCGTCTTCGGTAAAGGCTTCCCACAGCATCTTGCCGCCGATAAAGGCCAAAAGGATAAAGGCGATCCAATGGTCTATGGGACCGATGATGCCCATGAACTGGCTGCCGAGTGCCCAACCGATTACGGGCATGCCGGCCTGAAAGCCGCCAAAGAACAGGCCAAGCACAACGGCGACTTTAAGGTTGATCTTTTTCATGCCGAGACCCTTGCAGATAGAAACGGCAAAGGCGTCCATCGAAAGGCCAACGGCGAGCAACACGAGCTCTGCGAGTCCCATAGTCTGGCTCCCTCTCTCCGGGCGAACCCGATTACACGACCACTCCCTCATTTATATGAGACCCGATGCTACCACATGAGCAGCCAAAAGAGCCCCGTCCCAAATGAGCTACCTAAGCGGTGTTCGCTCATTCTGTAAGCATCGGAATTTGCGGGCGTCACAGGGGCAAACCGTGAGAAACTTATTGACGTTTATGGAGCGTATACGATGGGAGCGATGCCTTGGATAAGAACGAGCTGCAAAAGCGTATGGAACAGGCCATCCGCCTGACGGCACCTGGTCAGCCGATCCGCACCGCCCTTGACATGATCATCGCCGGTCACCTGGGCGCCCTTATCTGCGTCGGCGACACCGAAAACGTGCTCGCTGCCGGTAACGACGGCTTCCCGCTCAACATTTCGTTTACCTCGAACCGCCTGTTCGAGCTTTCCAAGATGGACGGCGCTATCGTCATCGACGGCGACCTTACCCAGATCCTGCGTGCCAATTTCCACCTCAATCCCGACCCCTCGCTCGCCACGAGCGAGACGGGCATGCGTCACCGTACTGCCGCTCGCATGTCGGTGCTCACCGACGCCATTGTGATCTCGGTCTCGGCCCGTCGTGCCGTCGTCAACGTGTATGTGCACGGCAAGAGCTATGAGATTCAGCCCGTCACCACCATCATGAGCTCGGTCAACCAGCTCGTCGCTACGCTTCAGACCACCCGTCAGTCGCTCGACCGCTCCCTGCTGCGTCTGACGGCCCTCGAGCTGGACGACTACGTCACGCTCGCCGACATCACCGGCATTTTCTCGAGTTTCGAGATCATGCAGCAGGCAAAGACCGAGCTTAAGGATTGCATTGTCAAGCTGGGCAACCAGGGCAAGCTCGTGCAGATGCAGCTCGAGCAGCTCGCCGGCTCCAGCATGGATACCGAGTACGACTTGATGATTCGCGACTACGCAAGCGATTCCTCCGAGGCAAACGCCGAGAAGATCCGTGCCGAGCTTAGCCGCATGACGCCCAAGGACTTGTCTGACCCGCAGCATGTGGCGGCGGTTCTGGGTTACGACGACCTGGACGAGGACTCCGTCATGACGCCGCTGGGCCTGCGCACGCTTTCGCGCGTGTCCGTCGTGCGCGACGGCGTGGCCGAGAAGATCGTCGACGAGTATGGCTCGCTGCAGGAGCTCATGGACGATATCAGCAAGGATCCGGAGCGCCTGGGCGACTTTGGCGTTAACAACCCTGCCATTCTTGCGGACTCCCTGTACCGCATGAAGGGCACCAAACAGGGGAACGCATAATGGCGCCCGTATGCGCCGTGGTCGTTGCCGGTGGCAGCGGCCAGCGCTTTGGTAATCCCGGTGGCAAGCAGCTCGTCAATGTAGCGGGCCGTCCGCTTATGAGCTGGTCCATCCGCGCGTTTGACCGTAGCGATAAGGTCGGCCATATCGTCGTGGTTTGCCCTGCCGAGCGTCGTGCCGAGATGCGCCGCCTGGCCATCAGCCCGTATTCGTATAACACGCCCATCAGCTTCGCCGATGCCGGCGATACCCGCCAGGACTCCACTCGTGCCGGCGTGCATGCGGTGCCGGCAGGCTTTGAATACGTCGCCATTCACGACGGCGCTCGTCCGCTCATTACTACCGAGGCCATCGATCACGCTATCGACGTGCTCGTGAGCGACCGCTCGCTCGACGGTGTCGTGTGTGGCCAACCCGCGATCGACACGCTCAAGATCGTCGATGGGGACAACATCGTCGAGACGCCGCCACGCGAACTCTATTGGGCCGCGCAGACGCCGCAGATCTTTAGTGTCGACGCCATGAAACGCGCCCATGCCGCGGCGATTGCCGAGGGCTTTATCGGTACGGACGATTCGTCACTGGTCGAGCGCATGGGTGGGCGCGTCCGCTGCGTCCAGAGCCCGCGCGACAACCTTAAGGTGACGGTGCCCGAGGACTTGCGTCCCGTAACCGCGATTTTGCTCGGGCGGATGGCCGAGAGAGAGGACCTTCCCCATGTTCAGTAACCTGCGCATTGGCCACGGCTACGACGTCCACCGTTTGGTGGAGGGGCGTCGATGTATCATCGGCGGGGTCGACATTCCCTACGAGCGCGGCCTGCTGGGCCACTCGGATGCCGATGTGCTCGCGCACGCGCTGTCCGACGCTATTCTGGGCGCCTGCCGCGGGGGAGACATTGGCAAGCTGTTCCCCGACACCGACCCCGCCTACGAGGGTGCCGACTCGATGGTGTTGCTTGCCCGCGTAATGGACTATGCGCGCGAGCTGGGCTTTGAGTTTGTCGATGCCGACTGCACCATTGCCTGCCAGCAGCCTAAGATCACCCCGCACCGCGATGCCATGCGTGCCAACTTGGCCCATGCCCTGGGCGTTGACGTCGAAAACGTGGGCGTCGCCGCCACCACGACCGAAAAGCTCGGTTGGGAAGGTCAAGGCGAGGGAATTGGCGCCTGGGCCGTCTGCCTGCTACAGAAAACCGTTAAGGAGTAACGAATGCGTATCTACAACAGCGCTACCCATAAAAAGGAAGAGTTCCAGCCCATCGAGCCCGGCAAGGTCCGCATGTACGTGTGCGGCCCCACGGTTTACGACAACATCCACATCGGTAACGCCCGCACGTTCATCAGCTTCGATGTGATTCGACGCTGGCTCATCGCGAGCGGCTACGAGGTCACGTTCGCCCAGAACCTCACCGATGTCGACGACAAGATCATCAAGCGCGCCAACGAGCAGGGCCGTACGGCCGCCGAGGTCGCGACGGAGTTCTCGGATAAGTTTATTGGTGTCATGCGCGCTGCCAACGTGCTCGATCCCGATGTGCGCCCCCGCGCCACCAAGGAGATCGGCCCCATGATTGCCATGATCAAGGCGCTCATCGAGCAGGGCCACGCTTACGCCGCCGATAACGGCGACGTGTACTTTTCCGTGCGCAGCGATCCCAACTACGGTCAGGTCTCGGGCCGCAACATCGACGACCTTATGGTGGGTGCGCGCATCGAGGAGAACGAGGACAAGAACGACCCGCTCGACTTTGCCCTGTGGAAGGCCGCCAAGCCCGGCGAGCCCAGCTGGCCGAGCCCCTGGGGCGAGGGCCGTCCCGGTTGGCACACCGAGTGCGCCGCCATGGTGCACCGCTACCTGGGTACCCCGATCGACATTCACGGCGGTGGCTCCGACCTTGCCTTCCCGCATCACGAGAACGAGTGCGCCCAGGCTGCCTGCGCCTGGCACCAGGGCTTCTCCAACACCTGGATGCACACGGGCATGCTGCTGGTCGACGGCGAGAAGATGTCCAAATCGCTTGGTAACTTCTTTACGCTGGCCGAGGTGCTCGAGCAGCACTCCGCTGCCGCCCTGCGCCTGCTGATGCTGCAGACGAGCTATCGCTCGCCGCTCGACTTCTCCTGGGAGCGCCTGGAGGGTGCCGAGAATTCGCTCACGCGTATCGCCGGTACGGTCGAGAACCTGCGCTGGGCCGCGAACCATGCGACGGCCGATGCCGATGAGGCAGCATCTGAGGCGTTTGCCGCCAAGGCTGCCGAGACCCGTGCCACCTTTAAGGAGTGCATGGACGACGACTTTAACACCGCCGGTGCCATGGGCGCCGTCTTTGGTTTTGTCACCGAGTGCAATCAGTATCTGGAGCAGGCGGGCGGCGCTGCCGACAAGGCCGCGGCTCTTGCTGCCGCCGATACGCTGGTCGAGCTGCTCGATACGTTTGGCGTTGAGCTTCCCGAGCCCAAGGTCGAGCTGCCGTTGGGCCTTTTGGGCGTTGCCGCCGGCTTGGTTGCCTACACTGGTGACGACGTGGACGAGGCCGCTGCCAAGATTCTCGAGGCTCGCGCCGAGGCCCGTGCCGCCAAGAACTGGGACTTGGCAGACGCCATCCGCGATCAACTCAAGGACCTGGGCCTGACGATTGAAGATACCGCCGCCGGCACCCGTATCAAATCCCTCTAACCCCCGCGGGTTTCCCAAGCACCCGACCGCCCGAGCCACGGCACCTTGCCTTTCAATCGTCGGGCATGACCTCAAGGTCTATGCCCTCTTCTTTCAAGGCAATCTGCCGCACCTCGGGCGGTCGGTCTATTTGTTTCGTTTGATAGTTGTATTTAGGAGGCCGTCCTATGGCCGACAATCGCAAGCGTGCGCCTCGTGGCGGCAAGCAGGCCGCTTCTGGCTCGCGTCCGATTCGCCGAAATGACCGCGCTGCCGCTTCCAAGGGCCAGCGCGATCGCACCCAAGCTGCGCGTCCGCAGCGCGATCGCAACCGCGACGCTGTCCAGGCTCCCAAGGGCGAGTTTATCGAAGGCCGTCGTGCTGCCGTCGAGGCCCTGCGCACCGGTTTTCCCATCAAGTGCGCGCTCATTGCCGAGGGCGGGGAGCGCGATGCCGCCTTGTCTCGTCTGGTCGATGACCTCAACGCCGCGGGTGTCCGCATTAAGTACGTGCCGCGCGCGCAGCTCGATGCGCTGTCGAGCCATGGCGCTCACCAGGGCATTGCACTCGAGGTGGGCAACTTCCCTTATGCCGATGTCGCCGATATCCTCGACCGTGCAGGCGAGGGTCCGGCACTTGTCGTGGTGCTCGACCACGTGACCGACGACGGTAACTTTGGCGCCATCGTGCGCTCCGCCGAGGTCGTGGGCGCGGCGGGCGTCATCATCGCCAACAAGCGTGCCGCCGGCGTGACCGTGGGCAGCTACAAGACCTCAGCCGGCGCCGTCATGCATCTGCCTATCGCGCAGGTCCCCAATATCGCTCGTGCACTCGACGATCTTAAGGCCGCTGGCTTTTGGGTGGGCGGTGCCTCCGAGCACGCCGAGGGCAGTTGCTGGGATGCTCCCTTCGAGGGCCGCGTGGCGCTTGTCATGGGCTCCGAGGGCGACGGTATCTCGCGCCTGGTGCTCGAGAAATGCGACTTTTTGACCAAGCTTCCTCAGCGTGGCATGACCGAGAGCCTCAACGTTGCCCAGGCAACGACAGCGCTGTGCTTTGAGTGGCTACGTCGCAACGCCGGCGAGCTCATGGGGGAGGAGTAGCGCATGTCCAAGAAGAACCGCGCCAAGTCTAAGGCCAAGCGCTTTGGCGAAGGCTCGGCCAAGCCGATTGTCTCGGCCGCGACCTACGGCGTGGGCGGCAATGCGTTTGCGCAGGCTATCGCCGACCCGGTCTCGACGGTTCACTCCAATAAGCCCGAGCTGCTGGTGGTCGACGGCTACAATGTGATCCACTGCACGCCGCGCTACGAAAAGCTCGTGTACGACCATTCCGACGATCCGTATTCCAGCGACGTTCACGATATGGCGCGCACCGCCCTTATCAACGACGTTGCCGCCTTTGCCCAGGGCCGCTACGAGGCCGTAATTGTGTTTGACGGTGCAGGCAATATCTCTAGCGAGCGTCCCAACCTGCCGGCTCGCGGCGTGCGCATCGAGTTTTCGCCGACGGGTGTATCGGCCGATACCGTGGTACAAAAGCTCTGCATCGAGGCGCGCGAGGAAGGCCGCGCGTGCTCCGTTGTATCGAGTGACGGCACAATTCAAGCCGTCGTCATGGGCAAGGGCGTTACGCGCATCTCGAGCCGCATGCTGGTGGACGAGATCAAACAGATCGATAACGACGTCCGCGAGGCCGAGGAGGCTCCGCAGATCAAGATGACTCTGGGCAGTCGCCTGAGCCCCGAGGCACTGGCCAAGCTCAAGGCCCTGCGCGGGAGGTAGGGGAGTTGGCGGGGCGATACTGTTTCGCTAACTCCATTCAGCGATGTCGATCATTCTTTTGAGGCGCCATGTTAGCGCCTCTTTTAGATAAGGCAGTCTCGCTGTAAGAGCGTCGTTTTTGGATAGGATTTCGATTGCCTCGTCAACGAAACCCTCGAGCTTGTCGTCGTCAAACCAGCTCATATCCTCGACAAGCAGCATTTGTTTCGCGGGGCTTGAATGAAACTGCGCGCTGGTAAAACTGTGCTCCCCTGCCTTAAGCTCCTCTAGAGAAACGTTGCACCAGAGCGATGAGCCCGAATCGAAGATGGGGGCAGGTCTGCAGGCTAGCGTGTTGACGTTTCGCACAAGGCCAAAGTTACGCCAATGACGGTCATAGTTGGCGATGATGTCGTCGCACACGATCATGCGGTCAAGGGCATCCTTGACGCCTGTTACCCCGAGCTTCTCGCAGTTTGCTACATATCGCTCGTAGTCGGTTAGTCTTTCATCTGCGTTTGCGTACTGGTTTACATAGAACGCAGGGACATACTCTTCTTCATCAGTTAAGAAGACATCGCATTTGCTCAGGGCGGAAGTGCCCGTGCCCTCGAGCGAGTAAGGCACATAATCGCAGGCGTTTAGGATGCGACGATGGAGCGCGGTCGCTACCAGCTCGTTATATGGTTCTTGGTTCAGGTGCGCTCCTGCCTTATGCAGAATTCGACGCCCGCCCTCGCATGTCCAATACTTCTGAAGGTTGCCGTCCGAGGTGTTATCGGGCTTTGCGGCGGCTGCTTTGCCCTCTGGGGCGAAGGGTGCGATGGACAGAGAGACGTCGTCAAAAGCATTATTGAAGAAGTTAATATCCTCCCACGCGAGACCGGAATCTTGGGGTCTAATCCAATACTGGTCGGATAGGGAGAGGCCGAGATTTCGCTGGATGAGTTCGTCGGGAACATCGACTGCTGCTTCTGCCAACAGGGATGCAAGCCCAATGCGTGCGAGCGGGATACCGCGGCCTCGCCACCAAATGCGGAAAGAGTCGAGCGACACGGGATTATTGGGGCCAAGTACTCCAATAGGGGCGTGAGCGTAATCGATGTCGGCACCGATGTGGGTAAAGTCTTTTCGCGATGTGCTGTAGACCAGCTGGGCGACTTCGTGCGTGCGGTTCATGAGGGTAAACGTAATCTCGCTTTTTCCATGGCCTCGACGGGGGCGTCCCCCCGTTTTGGTCACGGAGCGGAGTCGTGCGTTGACGCTGTCTTTGTCGATGAGCCATACACCAGAAGCCTTGCGTGCCTCAAGTGCTCCGTTTTTTATGAGCTCTTGCACCCTGCGCGGGGTGATGTCGAGTAGCTCTGCAGCTTCCTTCGTGGTCAACATCGCGAAACCCTTCGCCAGAACGAATAGTTTTATCTATTTCATTGTAATTAATACTATTCGTTCTGACGAATAGTTTTGAGATATGGTCGATCAAAGGGCCTGTTGCGCCCCGTCCGCAATTCCTTTATTCTTAATTGGCTTCGCGCGAAAGCGCCAAGTGTGCCAGTGTGGCGCAACGGTAGCGCAACTGATTTGTAATCAGTGGGTTGCGGGTTCGATTCCTGTCACTGGCTCCATGAGAGTTTCGGGCTCTGTTCCCTAGTGGGACAGGGCCCGTTTCTTGTGGGCAGCTAGATTCGACTGTCCGCCGTCAGTTTAAAAGCTTTCAGGTACAAGATGCCGCCGATAACGTACATGCAGGCATCAAGCGGATCTGGGGTACTAAACTCGAGCACCATGGGCGCAAGTACTTCCCAGCAGATTGAGCATCCCACCGATAATGCCAAGCTACTTGCAAAGTTGCATATCGGCGTTTTCCCACTCACCACTTCGCAGAGGACGTTTACGTAGGCGGGAAAAATGATTCCTCCGCACAGATCTCCGAGCTGATAATGGGCGAAGTCGTAGGGGAGGAAAAAGTCGAAGCTCGCAATGTATCTGTTAACGAGATACACGATGCCGGCAAGCAGCGGCAGAAGATTTGCGCTGGAAATAAGCGCAGATCTGAATCGTTTAGCCACAGACCGCAAACATAGTCAGGCCAAGGCAAATGCCCAAAGCAATGATGATGATCTGGCTGCAGCCGTTACCCGAAGGGACCATGACACTCTCTTTCTCGATACATTAGTAAATTAAAGTATGCCACAGCCAGCAGCGTATTTGTTGAGCAACAACCTGTGGCTAATACCGTGTTACACGGCCTTGCGTCGGCTGAGGCATCAGCCGAATGACCTGGCACCTGTCGTGATGGTGCTCGACGATGGCGTGAGCACCGTCTACGCCCGTGACGGGCTATCGGTAGAACACATCATCTGGCTTCGAATAATGGGGGCGAGTGCGAGTATTGGCGTTCCTCGAAACGCTCGTTGCGCTCGCCGATTAATAGGCAACCCGTTGAGACTCATTACGTAGCCCGATTTAAACTGCTGACTTGGGTACCGCATGCATTTCGCATAGCCGCGGGAGGCTGCGCAATCGCCTGACGCTATTTATGAGTCATGAGCTGTTTTGGTTATGCGAGATATCGAAAGGAATTCTAGGATGTCTGTAGATCTGAAAACAGTAAAAGATGCGATGAGCCTTGCGGCGAAGGTCCTGGTTGCGGCCGCGGACGTCATTGATGGCGCAAAGCAGCTCGGCGTCGATGTCGAAGCTGTCGGCGGTGCTGTAAAGGGTGCTGCGGATGGTGCTGCTAACGGTGCACGTGTCGTTGCCGATGGCATTGGCAAGGGGCTCGGTGTCGCGGCCGATGGCTTTGGCGCGGCAGTTGGCGCGCTGGGCGGCGCCGCGAAAGCGTTGCAGGACTCAAGAGAGGCCGCCGAGACTCGCAAGAAGATCAACGCCGCAAGGCAGTCGATTTTCGAAAGTGCGTCGACGGTGATGCCCCTGCACAAGTTTGTCAGCCAGCAGAAAAAAGCTGCCGATGCCGCGTTTAACGGCTTTGATATGCCTGGCTGCTACCTTATCGCAAAGTATCAAAAGGGCGATCACGATAAGAACTACAGTGACTATCTGGGAATTTATGTGGGCTCAAGCGAGCACATGTCGGAGGATATCGTTTCCACGCCCACGCGCTTGGGCGATCCGGATGTCTATGCCGATTACAAGTATCATCAAAACGTGATGCTGTTCGTGTTCCCCTGCGAGCTAAAGGACCTCGATGAACGTCGCGAGCTCCTGCTGCGCTCGTTTGAAGGCAGCAGGCTCTACAACGGATCTGAGGTACTGGCTTAAGAGCTTGGTTGGGGCTAGTCGACAATCTAGATCTGTAACACGAGGACGAGCGTTCAGCTCCCAGCTGTTACAGATTTAGACAATCTGGGGGCGAGCTGAGAAGTGTCTCAATCTGTAACAACTAGGGAAGGAAAACCGTTCTAACTGTTACAGAATGAGACGTAAGCTAGGGTCTCTGCGAAACATCTCAATCTGTAACAACTAGGGAAGGAAAATCGTTCTTGTTGTTACAGATTTAGATAAACGGGAGACCGCCAGGGAAACATCTCGATCTGTAACAGATAGGGGAGAAAATTTTCTCTAAATGTTACAGATCGAGACAAAGGCCGGACCGGTCCCAGTCATCCTGGTTGAGCGAGGATATTCGGACGCACGAGGATCGTTATCGAAAGTCGATACCGCAAGGGTACTCCACTACACCAAAGTGTTCCCTCGGGAAATGTCGCCAGCGCAGCCAAATCCGCCGTCCTTCATATCTAAATTCAGCAAAACCGCAGGTCAAAGGTATATAGATACGCCCGGCACCGTGTATTTAGAGGTTTTCGTTGACAGCCCCCAAGGTTGCATCGTATTATCTTTTTCGTTCGCGGGGGCGGAGGCCCAAAAGACCAAAGAACCTGCGGATACTTGAACGATTGGGAGTTTGCCCGAGTGGTTAATGGGGACGGGCTGTAAACCCGTTGGCTCTGCCTACATAGGTTCGAATCCTATAGCTCCCACCCGTCAAGTGCCTGTATAGCTCAGTCGGTAGAGCACTTCGTTGGTAACGAAGAGGTCACCAGTTCAAGTCTGGTTGCAGGCTCCATCCGGCGGTGTAGCTCAGTTGGTTAGAGCACACGGTTCATACCCGTGGCGTCACTGGTTCGAATCCAGTCACCGCTACCATAGGTAACACGGTGGCTTCTCAATAGTATGTTGAGAGGCCACTATGGTATAAAGGCATAGTCCCGTCCGGGGACGACCTGTTTAGAGGAGGGCTTTATGGCCAAAGAGAAGTTTGAGCGCACTAAGCCGCATGTTAACATCGGCACCATTGGTCACGTCGACCACGGCAAGACCACGCTGACCGCTGCCATCACCAAGGTTCTCTCCGAGACCGAGGGCTGCAAGGCTGACTTCACTGCGTTCGAGAACATCGACAAGGCTCCCGAGGAGCGCGAGCGCGGCATTACGATCTCCGTCTCCCACGTCGAGTACGAGACTGCTGCCCGTCACTACGCTCACGTTGACTGCCCGGGCCACGCTGACTACGTCAAGAACATGATCTCCGGTGCTGCTCAGATGGACGGCGCTATCCTGGTCATCGCCGCTACCGACGGCCCCATGGCTCAGACCCGCGAGCACATCCTGCTCGCCCGTCAGGTCGGCGTTCCCTACATCGTCGTCTTCCTGAACAAGTGCGACATGGTCGACGATGACGAGCTCATCGACCTCGTCGAGATGGAGACCCGTGAGCTCCTTTCCGAGTACGAGTTCCCCGGCGACGACATCCCCGTCATCCGTGGTTCCGCTCTGGGCGCTCTCGAGGGCGACGCCAAGTGGATGGACGCCATTCGCGAGCTCATGTCTGCCGTCGACGAGTACATCCCGACGCCTGCTCGTGACAACGACCTCCCGTTCCTGATGGCCGTTGAGGACGTTATGACCATCTCCGGCCGTGGTACCGTTGCTACCGGCCGTGTCGAGCGCGGTGAGCTCAAGCTCAACGAGCCCGTCGAGATCGTCGGCATCAAGGATACCCAGAACACCGTCGTTACCGGTATCGAGATGTTCCGTAAGTCCATGGACTTCTGCGAGGCTGGCGACAACGTCGGTCTGCTGCTCCGCGGCATCAAGCGCGAGGACATCGAGCGCGGCCAGGTTCTCTGCAAGCCCGGTTCGGTTACCCCGCACACCAAGTTCACCGGTGAGATCTACGTTCTGACCAAGGAGGAGGGCGGCCGTCACACCCCGTTCTTCGATGGTTATCGTCCTCAGTTCTACTTCCGTACCACCGACGTTACCGGTACGGTCAAGCTCCCCGAGGGCACCGAGATGGCTATGCCTGGTGACCACATCACCATCGAGGGCGACCTCATTCACCCGATCGCTATGGAGGAGGGCCTGCGCTTCGCTATCCGCGAGGGTGGCCACACCGTCGGTTCGGGCATCGTCTCCACGATCATTGAGTAAATTAGCTCTCTGATACAGCTGACTTAGAGAACCCGGCACTTATATGGGTGCCGGGTTCTTTTCTACGCTGGTCTTTTTGCCTGATGATTACGCTTAGCTCGCTCTTAAGTTGAGCGTGAGGGATCGATTAGATCTCGTTGGCTCCATTGATGTGTTCCAAATATGAATGGATCTACCGAGAACCAATTGATTCGAGGTTTTCGTTGACAGCACTTACGTAGAGCTGATAAAGTACCAACTCGTGCCCGTACGGGGCGGATATGAAAGGTTCAGGATACATGCGTACTCTAGTTACTCTTGCGTGCACTGAGTGCAAGCGCCGCAACTATACGACCACTAAGAACAAGGCGAACATGCCTGATCGTATGGAGATCAAGAAGTATTGCCCCTGGTGCCGTCACCACACGCTGCACAAAGAGACTCGCTAGTCTCTAGTCACATACGCCAGTAGTTCAATTGGTAGAGCATCGGTCTCCAAAACCGAGTGTTGAGGGTTCGAGTCCTTCCTGGCGTGCCAGTCATTATTCCGTAAGCTCCCATTTGGGGGCTTACGGTTTACTCATGTATAAGCGCATTGCGCGGAGGTAACCCAAATGGCCAACAAGAAGAACAAGAAGAAGGCACAGCAGCAGGCGCCTGCCAACAAAGCTGCCGCCAACTCCAAGGTTGAGGCCAAGAAGGCCGTTGCCAAGAAGAGCGAGAAGGCTGCGAAGTCCAAGAAGAACGAGAAGCCCGGTTTCTTCGCCCGCACCAAGAAGTATTTTGCTTCGGTGAAGTCCGAGATGAAGCGTGTCACGTGGCCCGATAAGAAGGAGCTCGTGAACTACTCGGTCGTCGTTTGCGCTTCTCTGATCGTCGTCGGCGTCGTCATCGCTTTGCTCGATGCTGGCTTTGGCGAGGCTCTTGCTCTGTTCTCTGGATTGAGGGGCTAAACCATGTCTAAGCGTTGGTACGTCGTCCACACTTACTCTGGATACGAGAACCGCGTTAAGTCCGATCTCGAGCATCGCATCGAGACCATGGGCATGCAGGATCGTATCTTTGATATTGAGATTCCTATGGAGCGCGTCACCGAAATCAAAGAGGGTGGCAAGCGCGAGACCAAGGATTCTAAGATTTTCCCGGGTTATGTCCTGGTTCGCATGGAGATGGATGACGATGCATGGACGTGTGTTCGCAACACGCCCGGCGTCACCGGTTTCCTGGGCGGCAACGGCAAGCCCGCTCCGCTTTCCCGCGACGAGTACAATAAGATGACTCGTCGTCCCGGTAAGGGCGATTCGCCCAAGCGTACGTCGGTTGATATTGAGGTTGGTACGTCCGTCCGCGTCACCGATGGCCCGCTTACCGACTTTGATGGCAAGGTCTCCGAGGTTAACGCCGAGGCAGGCAAGCTCAAGGTCACGCTGATGATCTTTGGCCGCGAGACGCCGGTCGAGCTTGACTTTAACCAGGTCGCTGTCATCGCTTAAGTTTTCGTCCGTTCGCGCGAGCGTGCTTCTTCTGTGACTGCTCATCTCAGGAGTGCTTCTAACACGTGCGTGCTTACGATATAGCAAGTACTTCACACTCGTGATTCGAAAGGAATGACCATGGCTGAGAAGAAGGTTGCCAACGTCATTAAGCTCCAGATTCCTGCTGGTGCCGCTAACCCCGCTCCTCCCGTCGGCCCCGCCCTGGGCGCTGCTGGCGTGAACATCATGCAGTTCTGCCAGGCCTTTAACGCCGAGACGCAGGACAAGAAGGGCGACATTATCCCCGTTGAGATCTCTGTCTACGAGGATAAGTCCTTCTCCTTCATCACCAAGACTCCGCCGGCGGCTCACCTCATCAAGAAGGAGCTGAACCTCAAGTCTGGTTCCGCTAAGCCCCAGGCCGACAAGGTTGGCCAGCTCTCTCAGGAGCAGCTCACCAAGATCGCCGAGATCAAGATGCCGGACCTCAATGCCAACGACATTGACGCCGCCAAGAAGATCATCGCCGGTACCGCCCGCTCCATGGGCGTCACCATCGCTGAGTAGCGTTTTTCTAGGTAACGACGGGTGCTCCGACCGGGGCGCCCGTTAAATGTGTGCAATAGGGCACACGATACGATGTGGGAGGGCTCACGCCCGTTTAACCACAGGAGGTAATGCACATGGCTAAGCATGGTAAGAGCTATAACGCCGCTGCCGAGAAGGTCGACCGCGCCACGCTCTACACCCCCCTTCAGGCTGCCAAGCTCATCAAGGAGCTCGACACCGCCAAGTTCGACGAGACCGTCGAGGCCCACTTCCGTCTGGGCATCGATACTCGTAAGGCTGACCAGAACATCCGTGGTTCCATCTCCCTGCCCCACGGCACCGGCAAGACCGTTCGTGTTGCCGTCTTCGCCGAGGGCGAGAAGGCCCGTGAGGCCGAGGCTGCCGGTGCCGACATCATCGGTTCCGACGAGCTCGTCGCCCAGATCCAGAAGGGCGAGATCAACTTCGACGCTGCTATCGCTACGCCGAACATGATGGCCAAGGTTGGCCGCATCGGTAAGATCCTTGGTCCCCGTGGCCTCATGCCGAACCCCAAGCTCGGCACCGTGACCATGGACGTCGCCAAGATGGTCTCCGAGCTCAAGGCCGGCCGCGTTGAGTATCGCGCCGACCGTTATGGCATCTGCCACGTGCCCCTGGGCAAGAAGTCCTTCTCTGAGCAGCAGCTCGTTGAGAACTACGCTGCCCTGTACACCGAGATCCTGCGCGTCAAGCCCTCTTCTGCTAAGGGCAAGTACGTCAAGTCCATCTCTGTGTCTTCCACCATGGGCCCTGGCGTCAAGGTCGATCCCGCTGTCCAGCGTGACTTCCTGGCTGAGTAACTTCTAGTTACTGCCTGAGCAAAGCAAGCATTGCTAAAGGAACCCGGTTCTGTCTCGTGCAGGACCGGGTTCCTTGCTATTTCGGGCCAAAACCAACACGAAGGAGATAGGCGCCTTTGTGGTGGTTTTGGTTCAAAATCCCCGTTGAGCGTCGTTTTGACTGTGTTACACTTTAGCCCAATGTAGTGAATACCCGAGGCCGAAAGGAGCCAGACTTGTTCAATTACAATCAGCAGCTCCTAGGCCTAGCGCTACTAGATTGGATAGCGCGCTAGGGTTGTAATTTTGCTATAACGATTAGTTGTACCCGGGTGCGCTATCTTCCGCCGCTTTTGGGCGTGATGAGCGACACGGGTATTATCCTATCTTGAGGCACTCCATCTCTCCTGAAAGCCATCTGTATCTTTAGCCTGTCAGGAGGAAATCATGAGCCGCAAAATCGCAATCTTTGACACAACGCTGCGTGACGGGGAGCAGTCTCCCGGCGCCAGCATGAATACCGAGGAAAAGCTCGTTATTGCACGCCAGCTGGTACGTATGAATGTCGACGTGATCGAGGCGGGATTTCCTATTTCGAGCCCCGGTGATTATCGTTCCGTACAGGAGATTGGCAAGATCGCGGGTGACCGGTGCACGGTATGCGGTCTCACCCGTGCGGTCGATAAGGATATCCAAGTAGCGGCAGAAGCCCTCAAGACGGCTCAGAGGCCCCGTATCCATACCGGTCTGGGTGTGAGTCCCAGCCATTTGCGCGACAAGCTCCATATGACCGAAGACGAGGCTATCGAGCGCGCTATTCACGCCGTAAAGCACGCTCGTAAGTTTGTCGACGATGTCGAGTTTTATGCCGAGGATGCGGGCCGCTCCGATCAGGAGTTCCTGGTCCGCATTCTCGAGGCAGCGATCAAGGCCGGCGCTACGGTCGTGAATATTCCGGACACCACGGGCTATAACATGCCCTGGGAGTTTGGCGCCCGTATTCGCGATCTACGCGAGCGCGTGGCCGGAATCGAGGACGTTACGATTTCGGTCCACACGCATAACGATCTGGGCATGGCCACAGCCCTTGCACTCGAGGCCGTCCGCAATGGCGCGACGCAGATCGAGTGCACCATCAACGGCTTGGGCGAGCGCGCGGGCAACACGGCGCTCGAGGAGGTCGTCATGGCCATGAGGATGCACGAGCAGGATCTGGATGCACATACCGATATCGTAACGACCGAGCTCACGCGCGCATCTAAGCTCGTCAGCTCAATCACTGGCATTAATGTGCAGCCCAACAAGTCCATTGTGGGCGCTAATGCGTTTGCACACAGCTCGGGCATTCATCAGGATGGCGTGCTCAAGGCGCGTGACACCTACGAGATTATCGATCCCAAGGACGTGGGTGCAGCGGGATCCGAGATTATCCTTTCGGCACGTTCGGGCCATGCGGCACTGCGCCATCGTCTCGCCGAGCTGGGTTATACGTTTGGCGATGAGGAATTCGAGTCGATCTATCAGCGCTTCTTGGAGATTGCAGATCAAAAGAAAGAGGTCTTTGACGAGGATCTGGAGTCGATGATTCAGGAGCGCCAGCGCGAGGTCAAGGCGATCTACACCCTCGACGCGCTTCAAGTTTCCTGCGGCGACCCGCTTATTCCTACGGCCACGGCGACCATCACGGACGAGGACGGCGCGACACGGGTGGTTTGCTCGACGGGTACTGGTCCGGTTGATGCGGCCTACAAGGCGGTTGACAAGGCCATCTCTGCCCATGGTGAGCTGACGGAGTTCAACGTTAAAGCCATTACGCGTGGTATCGACGCCATCGGTGAGGTGACGGTGCGCATCACCGCCGAGGACGGCAAGATCTACACCGGCCGCGGCGCGGATACCGACATTATCGTGAGCTCGGCCAAGGCTTACATCAACGCTATTAACCGCATGATTCAGACCAACCGTTCCAAGGCGGGCAAGTAACAAGCACCAGCCGGGCATGCGCCCGTACGAGAGGGGAATCACATGGCACGTCCCATGACCGTAGCAGAGAAAATTTTGGCGGCACACGCCGGGCTCGATGAGGTAAAGCCGGGCCAGCTGGTCGAGTGCGACCTGGACATTGTGCTCGCCAACGACATTACCGCACCTATCGCGATCGATGTCTTTCGTGAGCTGGGTGCCACCGAGGTATTTGATCGCGATCGCATTTGCCTGGTGCCCGATCACTATGCGCCCAACAAGGACATCAAGAGCGCCGAGCAGACCAAAAAGATGCGAGATTTTGCGCACGAGCAGCATGTGACGCACTATTACGAGCAAGGCTGCGCGGGCATTGAGCATGCCCTGCTGCCCGAGCGCGGCGTGGTGGTCCCGGGCGATCTGATTATCGGTGCCGACTCGCATACCTGCACGTATGGCGCCTTGGGTGCGTTTTCGACCGGCGTGGGCTCAACAGACGCCGGCGTGGGCATTGCCACGGGGCGCGCATGGTTTAAGGTTCCGCCGACGATTCGCTTTGAGATTAACGGCGAGCTTGAGGACGGTGCTACCGCCAAGGACATCATCCTGCACATTATCGGCATGATCGGCGTGGACGGTGCCCTGTACCAGGCCATGGAGTTTGCCGGCAGCACCATCGAGGGCCTGTCGATGGAAGGTCGCATGACAATTTCGAACATGGCGATCGAAGCGGGCGGCAAGGCGGGCATTATCGAGGTCGATGATGTTGCCCGCGCCTGGCTCAAGGGACGCTGCGAGCGTGATTACGTTGAGTATCACGCCGATCCAGACGCCGAGTATGCCCAGGTTATTGCCATTGACGCGGCCGACATTAAGCCGTGTGTATCGTGGCCGTATCTGCCTAGCAACACCCATCCGGTGAGCGAGAGCCGTCACATCATGATCGACCAGGCGGTAATCGGCTCGTGCACCAACGGACGTATCGAGGATATGCGTGCTGCGGCCGAAGTCATGCGCGGCCATAAGGTTGCCGACGGGGTGCGTTGCATCGTGATTCCGGCGACCCAGGCGGTCTTCCGCCAGTGCATGAAGGAGGGATTGACCGACATTTTCCTAGATGCCAACTGTGTGTTCTCCACGCCCACGTGCGGTCCGTGCCTGGGCGGCTACATGGGCATCTTGGCGGCGGGGGAGCGTTGCGTTTCTACGACCAACCGCAACTTTGTCGGCCGTATGGGCGACCCCACGTCCGAGGTCTATCTGGCCTCGCCGGCCGTGGCGGCTGCTTCTGCCGTGGCGGGGCACATATGCTTGCCGTCTGACCTGTAGGGGCTACGGGGTCCTTCGACCTTTGCTCGCTACGGCGGACAGTCCTGGCACTTTTTTGTTCGCCGAAGGCGAACGCTAACTTACCATTAGCTTTTTTGTAGCCGAAACGCGAACGAGGGATTTGATATTTGCTTGCGTCGAGTTACGCACGAGCCGGAGAGCACTTAATGTGCTCTCCGTGCGAGCAGGACTGTCCGAGTAAGTAAGTAAATATCAAATCCCCCGCATTCCATGTTTGAACGGAGAATGATATGAACTTTGAAGGTTCGGTTTTTCGATATGGTCGTGATGTTGATACGGATGTCATCATTCCTGCTCGGTATCTGAACTCGTCCGACCATGCGCACTTGGCGGCGCATGCTATGGAGGATATTGATCCCGCGTTTGCCTCTGCCGTGAGGCCCGGTGACATCATTGTGGCTGAGGGGAACTTTGGTTGCGGTTCTTCGCGTGAGCATGCCCCGGTTGCCATTAAGGCTGCAGGAGTGTCGTGTGTTATTGCCAAGAGCTTCGCACGCATCTTCTATCGCAATGCCATTAACGTGGGCCTGCCCATTATGGAGTGCCCCGAAGCCGTCGATGCGATTTGTGCCGGCGATACCGTGAAGGTCGATACCGATGCGGGTGTCATCACCAACGAGCGTACTGGCGAGACTTTTACAGCTGAGCCGTTCCCGCCATTTATTGCCGAGATTATCGAGGCCGGCGGTTTGGTTGCGCGCACGCGTGCCAAGATTGTCGCGGCAAAGGGTCAGGAGGCGTAAGCGATTATGACGGTCAAGCTGGATAATCCGTTTGCAAACGGGCCGAGTAGCGAGAGCTGGAGTTGCAACGTGAAGAAGACCTATAAGATCTGCTGTCTTCCTGGTGACGGCATTGGGCCCGAGGTCATTGCCGAGGGTAAGAAGGTGCTGGCTGCCGTGGGCAAGCGCGCCGGCGTAGAGTTTGCCTTTGAGGATCACCTGATTGGTGGCGCGGCGATCGATGCGTGCGGCAATCCGCTGCCCGATGAAACTCTTGCGGCGGCAAAGGCGTCGGACGCCGTGCTGTTGGCATCCGTCGGTGGCCCAAAGTGGGATTCGACCGATCCGGCGGCCCCGCGCCCCGAGCAAGGCTTGCTGCGTATCCGCAAAGAACTCGGCCTCTATACCAACCTTCGCCCTGTAAAAATCTACGACGCACTTGCCAGCGCATCGACGCTTCGTCCCGAAGTCATCAAGGGTGTTGACATGGTACTCGTCCGCGAACTTACCGGTGGCATTTACTTTGGCAAGCACGAGCGCTTTTATGACGAGGGCGGTGCGGGCACCGACGGTGTGGCTGGCCAGCGCGCGGTTGACGTAATGGAGTACCGCGAGTACGAAGTTGAGCGCATCGCCCGTCAGGCGTTCGAGGCAGCTCGCAAGCGCCGCGGCAAGGTGACAAGCGTGGACAAGCGCAATGTATTGGAGACGAGCCGCATGTGGCGTGAGGTCGTGCATCGCGTGCATGACGAGGAGTATCCAGATGTAGAGCTTGAGGACCTGCTCGTCGACAACGCCGCCATGCAGCTCATTAACCGGCCGGCCGACTTTGACGTCGTAGTTACGGAGAACATGTTCGGCGACATTCTCTCCGACGAGGCGGCGCAGATTACCGGATCGCTCGGCATGCTTGCCTCGGCTTCGCTGGGCGATGGTGTGTCGCTGTTTGAGCCGAGCGCCGGCAGCGCGCCCGACATCGCGGGGCTCGGTATCGCTAACCCGCTCGCGCAGATCCTGTCGGCGGCAATGCTGCTCACGTACGCGCTCGACATGGGTGAGCAGGCTGCTTGGATCGAAAATGCCGTGGCACGTGTGCTTGATGAAGGCTGGCGCACCCGCGACATTGCCGATGCCAGTACCCCTGCCGATAAGATCCTCGGCACGACCCAGATGGGCGATAAGGTCATCGCCGCACTGTAGCGTCGAGATGTCCGGAACCACCACAAAGGCACCTGTCCCCTTTGTGGTGGTTACCAGGGGGTTCTGGCGGTTGAGGACTCGATTGCCTCGTGGCGCTTGAGTTCGCGGCGCATGGTTTGCGAATTGAGCCAGGCTGCCTGCCATCCACGGATGGGGTAGCGCGCCTCGTCCAGCTCAAACTGCGTATAGCCGCAGGCGTTGATGATCGTTGCCCCGCATGCGTGCTGGCGTTCGCGTTGAAAGTCGCGAACATAGCATTGGTGCACATGCCCGTGCACCATGTAGTCGGGATTCCATGTCTGGAGCGCTGTGTTAAAGCATTCGAATCCCCGATGCGGCAGATCGTCCAGATCGCCCATGCCGGCGGCGGGCGCATGGGTGAGCAAGATGTCGCAGCCGCCGACCATCCTCACTTTGCGGGACAGCTTGCGCACGCGCTTGGCCATCTCGTGCTCGGTGTACATGTTAGCGCCATCTCGGTAGCGCATGGAGCCGCCAAGCCCCGCAATGCGGACGCCGCGATACACGTACACGGTGTCTTCGACACAGATGCAGCCGCCCGGTGCATGACGCGCGTAGCGGTCATCGTGATTGCCACGCACGTAGATGAGCGGTCTGTTGATGACCGTAACCAAAAACTCAAGATAGTCCGGGTCCAGATCACCAGCGGACAAAATCAGGTCGACACCCTCAAAGCGTTCCTTGCGAAAGCACTCCCACAGGCATCGCTCTTCGGTATCGGCTATGGCAAGGATTTTCATAGAGCACGGACCTTCGGCTCATCGTCAGGCTGCGGAATGGTGCCCACCACGTTGTCTGCCAGCCAGTCCATCTCGACGATTTGCGTGCTCGGCAGTGGGGGAAAGCCCTCAATCTGCACCACGCCGTCTTGGCTATGGAGCTCGCCGCCAAATGGATTGATGGAGCCCTCGACGATGCCATTGCGGAGGAGCTGAACAAGCTTGCGCGTCTGATAGGGCAGACCCGGAGCGTAGCGAATATCGATAACGCCCGAGCTCATGCCATACCAGTAGTTGACGGCGCGAAGCTGGCTGTCGTCACTGGTCTCATCCCAGGTGCCATGCAGTAGACTTCGCACGATAAGCTCGTAGTATCGGCCCCAGTTCCATACCGGCATGGCAATGCCGACGACCTTGCCATCGACCAGACGGTGGAGTCCGTAGGCCGTGGGGTCTTCGAGCGACTTTGACATATCGGCGCCGGTCATGACGCTCACGCCTTCGCGGCACATGGCCTCGGCAAGGCCTCCGGCGGGCACATCGCCCCAGGTTAGGATAATTTGCGCACGGGGGTCGAGCAGCGAGGCGCCAATCGCAAAGGCGTTGATCTCGCTGAGTGCGCCCGAGGCGAAGACCGACGCGTGGTAACCGATGCGGTGGTTGTCCGCCATGCTGGCGGCAAGGGCGCCCAGGAGAAACTTGGCTTCGTACATCTTGCCAAAGTACGAACGGACGCTTTGGTGGGGAAGGCCGATGGAGCAGTTAAGGAACCGAACCCGGGGATATTCAACGGCAGCCCTGAGCGTGTATTCCATCAGGCGGTGCGAGGTCGAGAAGATGACGTTTGCTCCATGTTTGACTGCCGTTTCCACGGCGGCGTAGAACACGTCCGGATCGTGACAGTCCTCAAACGCCTCGGTGCGCACGATACCTCCAAAGTGCTCATCGAGATACTGACGCCCTTGGTCGTGCAGGCTGTCCCAGCTCGACGTCGCACAGGTGAATTCATGGATAAAGGCGATGCGCAGGGGGTTGGCCGCCGAATAGACGGTCTTGCCCATAAAGAAGTTGAGCATACCGGAGGTGGACTTGGCGGGCGACTCCTCCTCATCGACGTTTGGCGCTTCGACAAGATCGACCTTGTCCTCGTCACTTTTCCCGGCAATGACCAGCTCGCGCCAAATCTTGCACAGGCGGTTTACGACGATATCCGTCGGCGTATCCAGCAGGCGGTCCTGGTTGTACACATTGAGGTACACGAGCATGGCGTCGGCTGGCGTAATGTCCAGGTGGTCGCCGCCCGCGCGAAGGTAGGCGCGCTTAAAGAGTAGGAAGGTGTGGCGCAGGTAATCGACCTTTTTTTGGGGCCATTTTTCGATAAGGTTCTGACCGAGCATCTTGGCGAGCGTTTCGTAGCTTCCTTCGCGCGAGAACTCGATCTCGTATAGGGGGCAGACACGCCAAAACGCGCAGAACTCGCCGTACAGGCGACTTTCGACGGAATCCCATTTGCCGGGGTAGAGGCGGGTGACCTTGGCCGAAACCGTCGGGGCGTCCAGGAATTTGAGGACGCTGACGCGCTTGTTGCCCTCCTGGACATAGAACCTATGCATGAACTCGGTGACGATGATGGGGTCGCGATAGCCCTCGGTTACCTGAATGTCGTAGAGGTTGGACCACTTGCGGGCGAACTCGGTGCTAAACGGCAGCAGGGGCATAAAGTTGCATGAAAAGGCGGACTGACGGCCCTTGGTAACCGTGCCGACAACCATTTCGAGCGGAATATCCCGCAGGCCGACATTCTCTCGCTGACCTAAGGGGAGCTGAGCAACCAAACTGTCGAGGTCCGTAAGGTATGGATGCTCGCTTTGGCTAATGGCGCGTCGACGTCCTTGCTCGCCGCGCTTGCGTGCTTGACGGTAGGCCTCTTCCATAGTTTGCTCCCTTAGTCGTTTAAACAACTGTATGAACTATGGTACCACGAATGAAAACCTCCCATTTTCCGATGTCAAAGAAATGGGAGGCAGTTCACTGTCCCCTTTGTGGTGCTTTAGGCGATGATGGGAGCGATAGCGCGGATGCAGGCGTCGGCAGCGGTGAGTGTGGTGCTGTCGTCACTGACGATAAAGATGATCTTGCCCTTGATGCCAAAGTCGCCGATTTCGCTAAAGAGCACGTAGGGCTCCTGGTCAAAGCCCGAGATGGGAAGCACGGCGGCCTTGGTGGCGCTGGTCAGCTCGTCTGCCAGCGCGTCAAGGGAAGCCCATTTAGACGTGTCCTTTACGGCAACGGGCACGGCCACGCGCCCAAAGGGCATCAGATGCACGAGCGTGTCCTTGGAGATGTTGGAGTTGGGCACAATGATGGTCTGCCCGTAGGCATCCTCGATGGTCGTGTGGCGCCAGGTGATGTCCTGGACCACGCCCGACACGCCGCCGACCTCGATATTGTCGCCGGGCTTGATGATGCCCATAAAGGTCACCTGCATGCCGCCGATAAGGTTCGACAGCGTGTCCTGAAAGCCGAGCGAGATGGCAATGCCGCCGACGCCAAGAGCGGCGACGAGCGCGTTTGCGTTAATGCCAAAGCAGTTGTCGAGGATAAAACTGCCGCCGATCATCCAGATGACGGCGCGCGCAATGTTGATGAAGATACTCGATGCCGGAAGCGGGTTATCGTCGCGGTTGAGCAGGTGACGCAGCGTCTTGGAAACGACTTTGGCGGCGACGGCGGTGCCTATCGCCAAGATGCCAGCCCAGATGATGTTGTGGACCCACCGCTGCTCAAAGAAATGAAGAATCGGCTCAAACAATTCCATGTAGGGAAAACCTCCTCAAGATCGTTCAACCATGATACCCACCAAAAAGCCCGTCCGATCACAACGGACGGGCCGATAACTTGAGATGGGGCGTCCGCGGTGGCGTAAGCTGGGGCGCCGGCGAGTACGCCGGCAAGGAGTGCGGCGGTCAAGCAAGACGAGGAAGAGATCCTCTCATGGCAGTTTCTTTAGTTCTTAACCAGTGGTCCCTGCTGACGCTGGATTATCGACATAATATGCGAAAACCGCCGCAAAGGTGTCTGTCCCTTTGCGGCGGTTTTGACGTCTGCGCAGATAAAACCTGCCAAAACAAACCTGTCCCTTTTTGGTAGGTTTAGCTCAGCAGCATGCGGTCGTTGGCGAGCTCGCCGCCCGAGACCTCCTCGAACTTCTGAAGCAAGTCGGCCACGGTGAGCGATTTCTTCTCATCGCCCGCCACGTCGTAGATTACGTGGCCCTCGTGCATCATGATCAGGCGATTGCCCAGACGGATAGCGTCGTTCATGTTATGCGTGACCATGAGCGTGGTCAGGTGGTTCTCGTCGACGATCTCCTCGGTCAGATTGAGCACTTTAGAGGCCGTCTTGGGGTCGAGTGCCGCGGTATGCTCGTCGAGCAGCAGCAGGCGCGGCTTGGTGAGCGTGGCCATGAGCAGGGTGAGTGCCTGGCGCTGGCCGCCCGAGAGTAGGCCGACCTTGGCGTTGAGGCGCGTGTCCAGACCAAGGTCCAGGCGTTTGAGCAGCTTGACGTACTCGTCCTTCTCGGCCTTGGTGACGCCCCACGAAAGGCCGCGACGCTGGCCGCGACGCTTGGCGAGTGCCAGGTTCTCGGCAATTTGCATGTCGGCTGCGGTGCCGCGCATGGGGTCCTGGAACACGCGGCCCAGGTACTTGGCACGCTGCGACTCGCTCAGACGCGAGATGTCGGTGCCGTCGAGCTCGATAACGCCCGAATCGAGCGGATACACGCCGGCGATCATGTTGAGCAGCGTGGACTTGCCGGCGCCGTTGCCGCCAATCACGGTTACAAAGTCGCCATCGTTGAGGGTAAGGTCGACGCCGGTAAGAGCGCGCTTTTCGGTGACGGTGCCCTTGTTAAAGGTCTTCTTGACGTGCGAGAGCTTAAGCATCTGCCTCATCCCCCTTCGTGTAGGAGCTGCGGAGCTTATAGCGCTCCCAAACCACGGGCACGCATAGGGCCACAGCGACAATCACGGCGGAGAGCAGCTTCATGTCGTTGGCGTCCATGCCCAGCTGCAGCACGATGGCGCGGATGAGGAAGTACACTACGGAGCCAAAGACGGCGGAGGCAAGACGGACGCTAAACTGCGTGAGACCGCCGGGCAGCAGGCGGCCGAGCACCTCGCCGATAACAATGGCGGCGAGACCGATAACGATGGCGCCGGTGCCCATGCCAATGTCGGCGTACTTCTGGCTCTGGCAGATGAGCGCGCCCGAAAGGCCAATGAGGGCGTTGGAGAGCACGAGGGCGATCATCTTAGTGGAGTTGGTGTTGACGCCCAGGGCACGGATCATGTACTCGTTGTTGCCGGTGGCGCGCAGCGCCGAGCCGATCTCGGTGCCAAAGAACCAATACAGGATGGCAACGATGGCCACGGCGAGCAAGACGCCCAGGATGATGGCAACGGCGGACTGCGGCAGGCCCGTCATATTGCTGACGGCCGAGAACACGGTGCCCTTGGCAAGGATGGGCGTGTTGGATTTGCCCATGATGCGCAGGTTGATGGACCACAGGCTGATCTGGGTGAGGATTCCGGCGAGGATCGCGGGAATCTCAAAGACGGTGGTCAGAATGCCCGTGACCGCGCCCGCAATGGCGCCGGCGCACATGCCGGCCAAAACGGCGAGCAACGGGTCGACATTGTTGTTGACGATGAGCACGGCGCAGACGCAGCCGCCGAGGGCAAAGCTGCCGTCACAGGTCATATCGGGGATGTCGAGCAGGCGGAACGTGATAAACACGCCAAGCACCATAATGCCCCAGAGGACACCCTGCGAAACGGCGCCCTGCAACGCAATGAGCATGCTTCATACCTCCTAGGATAGGGTGGACACGTGATTTTCCATAATAGCGGTACCAATGCATAAAAGAGCAGCGGACGGACATTTTGTTTTACCAAAAACAAGCAGGGCGAACGCCGGTCTTTAGCGTTCGCCCCAATGACTCAGATATTGAATAACGCAGCTATGGCGCAAGCGCGTGCCTAGCTGCGTTACCGCGCATGGCGCTACTCGTCTAGAGCGGAAAGGTCGATGCCCAGGGCCTCGGCCATCTCGTCGTTCTTGATGACGACCAGATCCTTGCTTGGGAGGTGCTTGATCGGCATATCCTCGGGCTTGGCCTCGCCCTTCAGAATCTTAACGGCCATCTCGCCCGCGGCGTAGCCCAGGTCCTCATAGTTGATGGAAAGGGTGAACAGGCCGCCGGCCATGCACATGCCCTCCTCGCCGGTCACAAAGGGAAGCTTGTTCTCCTTGCAGATCTGACCGACCTGCGAAGCGCCCGCGGCGATAGTGTTGTCAGTGGGAGAGTAGAGCGCGTCGACCTTGCCCACGGCAGACTCGACGACGGACTGGATCTCGTTGGAGCTCGAGACGGTGAAATCGGTGTACTCCAGGCCCAGCTTGTCGAGTTCCTTCTTGGCGGCCTTGATCTGGACGTCGGAGTTGGACTCGGCGGTGCAGTAGAGCAGTCCGACCTTTTTAACGTCGGGCAGGACCTTTTGCATCATCTCGAGCTGCTCGGCGACCGGGGTGAGGTCGGAGGCGCCGGTGACGTTGGTGCCGGGCTTGTCGTTGTCCTGGACCAGGCCGGAGGCGGCGTAGTCGGTGATGGCGCAGCCCACGATGGGGATATCGGCCGTGGCGCCGGCGGCAGCCTGTGCGGCAGGCGTGGCGATGGCGTAGATCAAGTTGACGTTGTCGCCCACAAACTTGTCGGCGATGGACTTACACGTGGACTGGTCGTTCTGGGCGTTCTTCTGGTCGATCTTGACCTTGAGTCCGCTCTTCTTGATGGCCTTGACAAAGCCGTCGTTGGCGGCGTCGAGCGCGGAGTGCTCAGTGAGCTGCAGAACGCCGATGGTGTAGTCGGAACCGGCGGCTGCAGAGCCGGAACCAGAGTTGCCGCCGCATCCGGCGAGCGGGGCCAGTGCGAGCAGACCGGCGGAGACCAGAAGGCTCCTGCGGCTGATGGTGATGTCGTTCATGTCATTACCCCCAGTATAGAAATTGCTGGAAACACTGCACTCAAACAAAGTGCAAGTGGGTCTATAGTAGCGCCGATGCCCATTTTTTCAACAACCTGTCGGGTTTTTTAATACTGAACCGGATGGACGGCGGGGGATTCGGCGGGCAACGGCAAGACTTAGGCGGCGGGCGCGGGCCGCTCCCCCTCGTCCAGCGCGGCAAAGAGCTTCTTGCCGTCGAGCAGGCGCGTGCTAACGTTTCTCATGCGGCCGACCTCGACGGTGCGTAGGGTGTCGTCGGAGCCGTGCCCGTCGACGACCGTTCCCAGCAGATACGAGACGCCGTCTCGCTGTTTGATGGCAAAAGGCCGAACGGTCATCCTCGTCACTTCGATCTTGTCGTGTGTCGTGACGCTTGAAATGTCAAAGCTCACCGTGGTTCCGTGGTCGATGGCCCGCTCGATGAGCTCGCAGGTATCGATGCGTTTGGCGGGCGGTCGTGTGGCCTTGGCGGGTTTGCCTTCTGAGCTTGGTGCCGGCTCGGACGTATCGAGATAGCCGCGAACGTCGGCGCTTGCCATGGCGACCAGATGGCGCGCTATGCTTTTCCTGGTCGCGATGGGTGTGGAGCGGTTGCGCATGACCATGCCATGGAGTCGAATGATTTCCTCGTCGGAGAGCGGTCGGGTGAGAAGTCGGTAACCCGCGCCGCGCTTGTACTCAATCTCGTATCCGGCATGTCGCAGGGCGGAAATCGCGGTATGGATACTGCGCCGCGCTGCCGAGATGGGCATGCGAGCGGGGTCGTCGGGATGGGCGAGACGCTCGATCAGCTCATCGGGAGGAAGCGCTTTGTCCTCACCGGTATGCTCGCTTAAGAGTTGCAGGATGCGCACAGCGCGATAGGCTGCCATGGAAGCAGCACCCCTGGTCGTGGCCTCGTAGTTCTCAACAGCGGGTTTGGCCATTGCGTTCACGTCCTTTCCGTTTTTGGGTGATGACGCTACGGAGCCTAGGACACGGGGTTTGCTTAGGGGCGCAGGGCACTCTGGGTGGTCGGTAGTCGTCGGCAAGCGGCGGATCGAGTTTTCAACAGCCCTGCTCAGCTGACCAAAAACTTGACAAAAGCCTGACGGATGCTGTTGAAAAAAGCGCCCCTCGGCTTGCCGAGAGGCGCTGGTGCGACACGCTGTAACGCGCGGGGCGGAGCTGTGGCGATTAGAAATCGGCGTTGCCCACGGTGCGGGGGTGCGGAAGGACGTCGCGGATGTTGCCCACGCCCGTCAGGTACATTACCAAGCGCTCGAAGCCCAGGCCATAGCCGGCGTGCTTGCAGGAGCCATAGCGGCGCAGGTCAAGGTAGTACTTGTACTGCTCGGGGGCCATGCCCAGGTCCTTGATGCGGGCCTCGAGCAGATCCAGGCGCTCCTCGCGCTGGGAGCCGCCGATAATCTCGCCGATACCGGGAACCAGGCAGTCGGCGGCGGCGACGGTCTTGCCGTCGTCGTTCATGCGCATGTAGAAGGCCTTGATCTCGGCCGGGTAGTCGGTCACGAAGGTCGGGCGCTTAAAGTGCTCCTCGGTCAGGAAGCGCTCGTGCTCGGTCTGCAGGTCAATGCCCCAGCTGACAGGATAGTCAAACTTGTGACCGGCAGCGACGGCCTGCTCCAGGATCTCGACGGCCTCGGTGTAGGTGACGCGGGCAAAGTCGGAGTTGGCCACGTGGTTCAGGCGCTCGATCAGGCCCTTGTCCACAAACTTGTTGAGCATGTTGAGCTCGTCGGGGCAAGTGGCCATAACGTCCTTAAGAACGTACTTGAGCATGGCCTCGGCGTTATCCATGTAGTCGTTCAGGTCGGCAAAGGCCATCTCGGGCTCAATCATCCAAAACTCGGCGGCGTGGCGCGTGGTGTTGGAGTTTTCGGCGCGGAAGGTGGGGCCAAAGGTGTACACGTCGCCAAAGGCCATGGCAAAGTTCTCGGCATTGAGCTGGCCGGACACGGTAAGGCTTGCGTGCTTGCCAAAGAAGTCCTGGCTCCAGTCGACCTCTCCGGACTCGGTGAGAGGCGGATTTTTGGGGTCGAGCGTGGTCACGCGGAACATCTCGCCGGCGCCCTCGCAGTCACTCGTGGTGATGATGGGGGTGTTGACGTAGACAAAGCCCTGCTCTTGGAAGAAGCGGTGGATGGCGGCAGCCGCGACAGAGCGGATGCGGAACACAGCGCGGAACAGGTTGGTGCGCGGGCGCAGGTGCTGCTGGGTACGCAGGAACTCGACGGTTGCGCGCTTCTTCTGCAGCGGGTAGTCCGGGGCGCTCGTGCCCTCTACCTCGATGGAGGTGGCAGAAAGCTCGAAAGGCTGGGGGGCATCGGGGGTCAGCTTGACGGTGCCGGTGCAAATGAGTGCAGCCGAGACGTTTTGGTGGGCGATCTCGTCGTAGTTGCCGAGCGTCTCGCGGTTCATGACGACCTGCAGGTCGCGGAAGCAGCTGCCGTCGTTGAGCGTGACGAAGCCAAAGTTCTTCATGTCGCGGACGGACTTGACCCAGCCGGCGACAGTGACGGTCTTGCCGCCGAGCGACTCGGCATCGGCATAGAGCTGCGCGATTTTGGTGCGGTTCACGTATCCTCCCATAACGGTTGAATGATAGTTATCCATATAGTTCGATATTCTAGCAGCTCGGCTCATTTGGGCTATACAGATAAGGTATTGACGGGACGGTTTTCAAACGAAAAGCGCCCGCGGCCAGATGGTCGTGGGCGCTTGGCGTGTTGCCTATTGGCTGTACGGCGCAGGACTCGTTACTTGGTCTTAGCCACCAGCAGCGGGTCGCCCAGCTTGACGAGCGGGTTGCCGCCGATAAGCGTTCCAGACTCGCCGACATGGTCGATGCTCTTAAGACGATCGAGCTCGGAGATGATGACGGTCACGATGTCCTCGTGACCAGCGGCCTTAATGGCATCGCGGTCGAAACTGATGAGCGGCTGGCCTGCCTTGACCACATCGCCCATCTCGACAAAGCGGGCAAAGCCCTTGCCGTTCATTTGTACGGTGCCCAGGCCGACATGGATGAACACACGAATGCCGTCCTCGGTGATCATGCCAATAGAGTGGTTGGTGACGGTGGTGGCGCCGATGCGGCCGTTAGCGGGCGCATAGATGGTGCCGGTGATGGGCTCGATGCCGTAGCCCTGGCCGAGCATACCCGAGGCGATGGTCTCGTCGGGAATCTCGTTTAGATTGACGAGCACACCGTTAACGGGAGCGTAGATGACGCCTTCGCGGGTGGCGAAGCTTGCTGCGGGCGGTACGGACGCCTCGCCCGACGAGTTGAACGTGGACTTGAGCGAATCGAGTAGACCCATAGATGCCTCCAACGTATCAAGTGCGCATGTAGCGCACGCGTAGTTTTGCCGGAAACGTTTCGTGTGTGTTACCGGCTCGGTCAGCGTCTCTATTTTACGCTGCTCAACGACGGCCCTGAGCTGGGATTATGTGATATATCAGTTGAAGGGAACTTATTGCGGATACATTTCGATGCCGTGCGTCCAAGTGGGGTACGCTTGAAGGCGATACATAACGTGCGCACGAATCGCGCGAAGGGAGCATATATGATCGTCGAGAGCCATGCGCTGTGGGGCGAGGAGCCGACCGAGGAATATCCGGCGACGTTTACCTATATGGGGGCCGAACCGCTGCCCGGCAAGCCCAATGGTCGTCGCCCGGCAGTGATCATCTGCGGCGGAGGCGCGTTTACGCACATCGCTCCGCACGAGCAGGACCCGGTGGCGTTTGCATTTTTGGATCACGGGTACCAGGCCTTTGTTCTCAACTATGTCACGAGTGGCACGGGTGACGTGAGCTTTCCGCACCCCCAGGCAGATCTTGCCAAGATGGTCGCCACGGTTCGTGCGAATGCCGACGAGTGGCATGTCGATCCCAAGCGCGTGTGCGTCGTGGGATTCTCGGCGGGTGGCATGATCTGCGCTTCGCTGGCAACGCAATGGAAGACCGGCCCCTTCGCGGCACTTGCCGGGGCGCGTCCGGACGACATTCGTCCCGATGCCGTGGTGCTGGGCTATCCATTGCTCGACTTTGCCTATGTCCGCGACATGCAGACGCGCGATCCGCGCATCGACTTGCGCGTGCCCAAGACAGGGGGCAAGACGGGGCGCGATTTGCTCAACGACTACCTGTCGATGGTGACCGGCGGCGAGGCCACCGAAGAGCACCTGGCCGATATCTGCCCTACCACGCATGTTTCGCGTCAGATGCCGCCGACCTTTGTGTGGGGCGTGTCCGATGACAAAACGGCGCCGATCGCGCAGGTCTATCCGTTTGCTCAGCGTATGGCCGAGGAGGGCGTCGCTTGCGAGATGCACGTCTTTGACCAAGGCGGTCACGGCCTTTCGCTCGGCAATGCCAATACCGCGGTCGACAACGAGGACAAGCAGGTGGCGGTTCGCCCTTGGATTCGCCTAGCCTTCCGCTTCCTGGAGCGCCATCTGTAAGAGTAAGAGGGCCAGTCCCTCCCGTCCCTCATAACTTGCGGTGAAATAGTTCCTGTTTTTGCTGGTTAAAGCCCCAAGCAGGAACTATTCCACCGCAACTTCGTTTTGATGCCCGGACCGGAAACCGCGTCCCAGTTTTGCCCCTCAAGGTGGGATACAGTTTCTCGCAGAGGGTCGATCGGGAAAATGCGTCCCGGTCTGAGCGACGATTCCGGGATGCATTTTCCGCAAGATGCCTCAACCGGAAAACGCATCCCGTTTTGAAGCT
>NZ_JBNPKM010000015.1:0-49414 GCF_050312955.1 Collinsella sp. SGI.241 | reverse complement strand
GCGCCGATTCTGGGACACACTTCCCGAAACCCTGCCCATCTGGAAAGCCCGTCCCACGCTCAATACATCCAGCGGATGCAGGAGAGCGTGTCGTTCAGGACGGCCTCGTCATCGGGGTGATGGAAAATGTCGCCCCACACGCTTGCCACGGTTGCTCCCGCGAGTGTCAAGAAAAAGCCTCGAGAATTTCGGGGCTTACGCTTCTGTATTATTTCGCACGCGCGGCAGCGATAGACCTACTCGCCCAGCACGGCCTTCTTGGCGGCTGCCGCCATGTTGTCCAGATCTTCCTTGGTCGGATGGTCCTTCGCGGCAACCCAGTTGTCGAGCAGCAACTTAGCGCGGGCGTTGTCGGAATCTTGCTCGAGCATGGCCTCGTAGCGCTGCTTGACCGCAGGGCCCATCTTGCCCTGGCACATCGCCCAACCTACAAGCTCGGCATCATTGGCCAAATTGGAGGTCACGCGATCGATAATCTGCTGATAATAGCTCTGGTCGGCGCCAAAACCGCAGGTGCCAAACAAAAAGACGCGCTTGCCGTGCAAGGTGGAGAGCAACGCCGCGACCGAAGGCGTGCACGCGCCCTTGTCACACCAAAAACCGACGAGCACCGTGTCGGCCGCGCAGGCGCCCTGCGCCTCGAGCGCAACCTGATCTGCATCCGCATCGTCGCTCAACGCCGCGGCATGGACAAACTCAACACCCGCAGCCTGCAGAGCGCGCTTGATCGCGCCCGAAACCATCCTGGTATTACCGCTCTTGCTGTTAACCACCAAAGAGCACGTCATAGTCACGTTGCCTCGTTTCCCCCAAAACTAAAGCCACTAATGCAATTTATTAGATGAATATCTTAGTACCAACGTGACAGATGTAAACCACCTGCCGCTAATCGGTGGCCCCTACTGGGCAAACTGACTGCGGTAAAGATCGGCATAGAAGCCGTCTGCCGCCAGCAGCTCGTCGTGTGTGCCGCGCTCGATAATCTCGCCGTCGCGCATCACCAAAATGCAGTCGGCGTTGCGAATGGTGCTCAGGCGGTGCGCCACCACAAAGCTTGTGCGACCGGCCATGAGCTCGTCGAATGCCGCCTGTACCTGCAGCTCGGTGCGGGTATCGATGCTCGAGGTCGCCTCGTCCAGCAGCAAGATCGCCGGATCGGTGAGCATGACGCGCGCGATGCACAGCAGCTGTTTTTGACCCTGGCTAAACGTGCCGCCGTCCTCGCCAATCACCGTGTCGTAGCCCTGCGGCAGCTGCACGATAAACTTGTGCGCATGCGCGCGCTTGGCAGCTTCGATAACCTGCTCGCGCGTGGCATCGGGACAGCCGTAGGCGATGTTATCTGCCACCGTGCCCTCGAACAGCCATGTATCCTGCAACACCATGCCAAAGGCACGGCGCAGGCTTGCGCGCGTGTAGTCACGCGAGGAACGGCCATCGACCGCAATGCGGCCGGCATCGATATCATAAAAACGCAGCAGCAAATTGATGAGCGTTGTCTTGCCACAGCCCGTAGGGCCGACCAGGGCAAAGCGCATGCCGGGCTTGGCCTCGATGCAGATATCCTGCAGCAGCTTGCGGTCGGACACGTAGCTAAAGTCCACATGCTCAAAGGCGACCTCGCCCTGCGGTGCGGCAAGCTCTACAGCGTCCGACGCGTCGGGCTCCTGCTCGCGCGCATCGAGCAGCGCAAACATGCGGCGCGCCGAGGCATACGCCGTCTGGATCTGCGTAATGACGTTGGTGACCTCGTTGAACGGCTTGGTGTACTGGTTAGCATAGGACAGAAAGATCTGCACGCCGCCCACCGTAAGCGCCGCCGGCACGCCCGTGATCACGCCCACGCAGCCGATCACAGCGACCACGGCATAGATGATGTTATTGATAAAGCGCGTGCCGGGGTTGGAGAGCGAACCCATAAACTGCGCGCGCTCGCCCGCGGTGTAGAGCTCGGCATTGAGGGCATCGAAGCTCGCTTGCGCGTTGGAGCCATAGGCAAAGGCGTCGACAAGCTTCTGCTCGCCCACGTATTCCTCGATATGACCACCGAGCTGGCCTTGGATGCGCTGCTGTGCCGTAAAGCTTTTGTTGGAGAGCTTGGCAATAGCACCGGCTGCAAAAATGGAAAGCGGCGTGACGAGCACCACCACGAGCGTCATGGTCAGGTTGATGGAAAGCATAAACGCGAGCGTGCCCACGATGGTGATAACGCCGGTGAAAAGCTGGGTAAACCCCTGCAGCAGGCCATCGCCCACCTGATCGACGTCGTTAACCACGCGGCTCATGAGGTCGCCGTGGGCGTGGCTGTCGATAAAGCTGAGCGGCATGCGGCTGAGCTTGTCGCTCGCCTCCACGCGCATGTCGCGCACCGTCTCGTAGGACAGGCGGTTTACGCAGTAGCCCTGCAGCCACTGGAAAGCCGCAGCACCTACGACGACAATCGCGAGCTTGGTGACAAGCGGCAGCAGCGCGTCGAAGTCCACCTGCCCGGCGGCGATCAGGTCGATGCCCTCGCCGATGAGGATGGGCGTGTAGAGCTGCAAGATCACCGAAGCGGCGGCACTCAGAAACGACGCTACAAACGAAATGCGGTGCGGACGAACATAGCCCAACAGGCGGCGGGTCACCGCACCCACAGGATAGCGCTCGGGATCGCCGGGCTGGCGCGGACCGTCGCCCAGGTCGTTGAGGTTATCGTTGCCGGACACGTTGGCCGTCATCGTGGCGACCGAACCGGAAGAAGTGTACGGATTCATTTAGCAGCCCTCCTTTGCGCAGACGGATGCGGGGGCGGTCGGGGCGCCTGGGACGGGCGCGGGGCTTGGAGCGGGCGTGGGCGCCGCACCCCCCTGCTGACCCTCGAGCTCCTCGCGGCGAAGCTGCGACTGGCAAATCTCTCGGTAGAGCTGGCAGCTTGCATACAGCTCATCGTGCGTGCCCAGGCCCGCGACCGAGCCATGGTCGAGTACGCAGATCATGTCCGCATCGCGCACGGTCGAGACGCGCTGGCTCACGATGATGGTCGTCAGCGGCAGCCCGCCCTCGGCGGCACCGCACACGCTTCGTTCACGAATGGCACGGCGAAGCGCTGCGTCGGTCTTAAAGTCGAGCGCCGAGGCGGAGTCATCCATAATCAGAACCTGCGGCGAGCCCACTAAGGCACGCGCGATAGTCAGGCGCTGACGCTGGCCACCGCTAAAGTTCTTGCCGCCCGCCTCGACCGGGGCATCGAGGCCCTGCGGCTTGTTGCGCACAAACTCGCTGGCCTGCGCCATATCGAGCGCCGCCCAAAGCTCCTCGTCGGTTGCCGCCTCATCGCGCCAGGTCAAGTTGCTGCGGATGGTGCCGCTCACCAGCGACGCGCGCTGCGGAACGGTCGCGACCACACGGCGCAGCTGGTCGAGCGGCCAGGTGCGCACGTCGGCACCCATCACGCTCACGCTGCCGGTGCTCGCATCGTACAGGCGTGGGATAAGCGAGACGAGTGTGGACTTGCCACTACCCGTGCCGCCGATAATGCCGAGCGTTTTGCCCGCCGGCAGCTCCAGGGTCACATCGTTGACGGCGTTGGCAGCGCCCGCGCCAAACGAAAAGCTCGCATGGTCAAAGCTCAGTGCGGGAACCGGAACAGCGCCACCCGCCAGTTCGCTCGGCTTGGGCAGCGCGACCGGCTGGTTGCCCTCGTCGGTGATGCTCGGCTCACAATTGAACACCTCGTTGATGCGCGACGCGCTGGCGCTCGCCTTGGTAAAGACTACGACCAGGTTGGCGACGTACACGATGGAGGTGAGCGTCTGCGTCATGTAGTTGACGAACGCCATAACCTGGCCCTGCGTAAGCTCGCCCACGTTGACCTGGATGCCGCCCACCCACAGGATGGCGCACACGCCCAGGTTCATCATCAAAAACGTGACGGGGTTAAGGATCGACGAGAGCTTGCCCACCGCGATGGCAACATGCGCCTGCTCATCGGCGGCTAGGGCAAAGCGCTCGCGCTCGTGATCCTCGCGTACAAAGGCGCGGACCACGCGGGCGCCCGAAAGTCCCTCGCGGCAAATGAGTGCGATGCGGTCGAGCTTTGCCTGCAGCTGCTTGTAGTACGGAATGCAGCGAGCCATGACAAACCAAAACACCAAGCCGATGGCGGGCGTGCAAATCAAAAAGATGATGCCGAGCTTAAGGTCGATGGCAAGGGCCGCGCACATAGAGCCCACCGCCAAAAAGGGCCAGCGAATGAGCATGCGCACGCCCAGCGCCACGGCAAGCTGCACCTGGTTGACATCGTTGGTGATGCGCGTGATGAGCGACGGCGTGCCAAAGCGATCGAGCTCAGCATAGCTCAGCTTATTGATGTGCTGGTAGAGTGCGCCGCGGATGTCGGTGCCCATGCCTTGCGAGGTGAGCGCCGCCATCTTTTGGCAGACGAGCGTAAACGAGATGCCGATCACAGCCATGGCGGCGAGCACCATACCGTAGTGGACGACGGCGTTGGCATCGCGTGCGCCAATACCCTTATCGATCATCTGGGCAATCACGAGCGGCGTAAGCAGGTCAAAAAACACTTCGATCAGCTTGCACGCAGGACCAATCACCATATACCGGCGAAACTTACCACCAAAACGCCTGAGCAGCTCAATCATAAAAAGGCGCTCCCTATCATCATCTCTCTTCAATCTGATTCATGATAGTACGGCGAGCCCTGGAGATGCGTAAGCAACTCGTTACAGATGTAAGGGCGACGGTCACTAGCGCCCAAGGCATGTAGCAGCCGATGTTTTGGCAACGCCAGCGAGCGCCGCAAGACACGGGATTCAATTCTTCAGATAAATGCGCCCTCTACGGGTGATTTTTGGACGAAGTGGTCCCGGTGCCGGCGGGCTGTTTGGTAGTCGAGCGATCCCGCAGGCAAAGCCGAGGACCAGCGAGACACCAAACAGCCCGCCGGCACCGGGACCGCATCGCGGCACCAAAAAGCGCCCGTGCGCTCGATGGATTCGGATGCCCGGCAGAGGCTCCTTATGGCTGCTTCCTTCCGGACCTGACCAGATTCGGAACATGTCGTCATCCGAACCCATCGAGCGCGCTTGGCGCTCGGTATATATTACCTGCTCCCGTCCAGCAGAGCAAGATGCCCCGCGGTCAAAAGGAAAACCACATGAGTGCACGGCAGCAAAAAGGCGCGGTCGCAAGCATGCGACCGCGCCCCATCAGTTGCTTCGCAGAGAGCATTCAAGCGTTGCGCAAGCGCTGGGAAGCGAAACGTCGTTCGGCGTCAACGCCGTTAGTGATTACGGCGCTTGAGGATAATGCCGGCAACGCAAACGGCTGCACCGGCTACGACCAGCCCAACGACGGGCAGAATTGAGAAGGTATCACCCGTCATCGGCATGGTGCCCTTCTTGCCCTTCGTCGTCTTGACGGGCTTCTTATCGCTCGGCTTCGCGGGCTCCTCGGGCTTGGGCTCCTCAGGCTTCTGCTCGGGCTCGGGAACCGTGTACTCGACCGTCGGAACCGGGAACTTATACGCTTCGCCGCGTATGCCGTTGCCGTCCACGGGATGCAGGATCGCGCTCTCGTTGACGTTAAGGGTATGGGTGCCAGGCTCGGTGGGCACGTTGACCAGGCGCTCGCTGTACTCGAGCACGACGGGCTTGCTCGGAGATGCAGCCTCGTTCAGCGTAAGCTTGAGCATCTCCTGGTCGCCATTCACGTAGTCCAAGGTGAACCTATAGGAGCCGTTCGCAAGCTTGCCAAAGCCGTAGGCACCGTCGTCGATTTTCTCGGGGGCAAGCTTCTCGCCGTTGGCGGTCAGGCTGATCTTGGCAGGGTCGTTGATGAAGTCAAAATCAGCGCCAATAAAGTCCTCGACCGTCGAGCCGGCGGCAATCTTGTCCACGAGCTTTGCCTTGATCTCGGCAAAATCGGTGTCGAGCTGGCCATTGTTGGAATTCCTGGTGAGGTACTGCAGGAATACCTGGCCATCAAAGTCGGCGGCGTTCTTGTAGTAGACGTTCATGTCGTAGCCGGCCTTGACCATCGACTGGAACGTGTCGTCCGTGCTCCAGAACGCGACGTCGATGTTGCACGGCGCGTTCACATCGACGGGGATGGGGTTCGTGGTGCCGTTATTGCGTGCGTCGTCGGTGTACTCGTAGTCGTACTGAGCCCAGTTCTTGTCAGAGTTCTCGTACTGGTCGCGATAGTACTTAAGATACTCGCCGAGCTTCTCGGGGCTCTTCATGGCCTGCGAGAAAATGAAGTTAGAGCCGTCGGAGAACTTCTTCCAGTCGTTCTTGAGATTGTACTCGCGAGACTGCCACTCCCAGATACCGCCCATTTTGTTCGATCCATAGGGGTATGCAGCGTGGGTCTCTGGATTCGTCTGCTTGGTTGGATCGCCAAACGACCTCGTATACGGTTTGGTGTAATCGCCATTCTTGCAGTAAAGGTAGGTTGCACCGTCACTAATAAGGATCACGTGCTTGTTCTCGGCCTTAACGGCAGTATCCGCGTCGAGGATGCTCTTTGCGGCAAGAAGGCCAGCGTCCATGTTAGTGCCCGAATGCAGGCTGGAGTTCATTGCGTTCAGGATGTCATCATAGCCCGTGACGACATCCGTCAGCGGCTGCTGGATGTTACCGACCCTGTTGAAGAGGACTACGCCGACCCTGATGTCCAGACCATCATCCTTGGCCTTCTGGCTAATCTGACCCAGGAACTCCTTGGCTTGGTTGAAAATGTCCGTCTGCGCGGAAGCGCCCGACTTATCGAGCACAAACACAACGTCGGACGGCTCGGCCTCTTGCTTGCCCGGGAACGAGAGCGTGACCTTGGTCTCCAGGTTCTCGTCAAGCTCGGTCGCCGTCTTCTGGTTCCGCTCTAACGTGGACGATTGACCGGCGCCCCCCCCCGCGGCATCGTCTGCGAATGACATGGTCGCCGGAGTGGCCATGCCTAACGTCAGCGCCAACACCGCGCCAACCGTAACCGCGCGCTTAAGCGTATTTCCCAATCTGTGCATCCTAGCCCCTTTCATATAATTTCCGTTTGCAGACAGGTGCATACGACACCAGTGATACAGCAATAGTATAGACCGTAAAATGCCAACGTAATTAACATATATTTACAAATAACGAGCTGGACAGGCAAATCAGATTGGATATTTATATCTATATGCGACCAAGATCGTATGCTCGGGCAGCCCCCTCGCCCGCGCACGCCAAATTGGCTACAGCCTCCTGCATGCCAAGCGCTTCCTCAAGGCTCATGGGCTTGCGGCATATCGGCAGAACCAGATCGACGCCCTGCCCATACACCGCATCCAGGTTGACGGCACGACCGCCCACGACGGCGACCACCGGCTTGCCATATCGCTTCGCACGGCGAGCCACGCCCACCGGTGCCTTACCGGCGGCGGATTGCTCGTCCATATTGCCCTCGCCCGTTATGACCAGGTCGGCATCGCGCACGCGCCCGTCAAACCCCACGAGGTCGAGCACCGTCTCTACACCCGAGTGCAACTCGGCGCCGAGCGACAGCAGTGCGGCACCCAAGCCACCCGCCGCGCCCGCGCCGGGCACGCCGAGCACCGAGCCAAATGCCCGTGCGCCCTCGGGTGTGCGCAGAAGCTTCTGGGCTCGCATCTCGAAAATCGCCGCATCGAGCAGACGACCGTAGCCGACCATCCAGCCGTCGTACCCGCGTAGCGCCTCGACGTCACCCGTCGGCAGGCCTTTCTGCCCGCCAAACACCGTCAGGGCTCCTCGGCGCCCCACGAGCGGATTCTCAACATCGGAAAGCACCACGATACGCACGCCATTCAGCGCCCGAAGCGCTGGCGCCAAATCGATACTCACCACGTGCTCGAGACCCGCAAGACCGGGGGCGACATCGCAGCCCTGATCATCGACCACACGCGCGCCCAGCGCCTGCAGCATACCGGCGCCGCCATCGTTGGTAGCGCTGCCGCCCAAGCCAATATAGATAGTCTTTGCCCCAGCACGGACCGCGCGAAGCATGAGCTCGCCCACGCCATAGGTCGAAGCCGCAAGCGCCGCCGATTCCGTGCAGGGCGAATACCCAATACCCGCCGCCTCGGCCATCTCAACTACAGCCGACTCGTGCTCGCCGTCCACCAGCATCCGGGCAGACACGCGGTCGCCCAAGGGGCCTGCAACCTCGCAGGTCACAAGCTCGCCGCCGCGCGCGGCGACGGCGTCGAGCGTTCCCTCGCCACCATCTGCCAGCGGCAAAGCGCTCAGCTCGGCATCGGGCCACACCTGGCACACGCCTTCGGCAACGGCCGCCTCCGCCTGCGCGCTCGAAACGCTGCCCTTAAAGGAATCGATCGCCAACAGCACGCGGCGGGGTCGGCGCTGCACAGGACCAAAGTTGAGTGTCTCGTCGGCGAGATTCCCAACACCCGCAAGTGCCTCGGCATGGACGGCATGCGCCTCAAGGCTTAGACTGCAGCCGCACGCGGCGCCATCCACACCGCGCAAACCGGCAAAATAGCTGCTCAGTACCCTGCGACACTCGTCTGCCAGCACGCCGGCGGTCACATTAAACCGATGGTTCAGGCGCGAATCGGCATTGAGGTCATACAGCGAGCCCACCGCGCCCGCCTTGGCATCGGCCGCACCATACACACAACGCCCCACGCGCGCGTTAACCATAAGCCCCGCGCACATGCAGCAGGGTTCGAGCGTCACGTAGACCGTACAATCGGAAAGGCGCCAACGCCCAAGCGTCTGAGCGGCGGCGCACAGGGCCAAAAACTCGGCATGTGCCGAAGGGTCCTGGTCGAGCTCACGGCGATTATGCGCCCTCGCGACAATCTCGCCCGCACGCACCACCACAGCACCAATCGGCACCTCGCCCACTGTCGCAGCGGCGCGCGCCTCCGCCAGCGCCTCGCGCATGAACTTCTCGTCGATTTCGGTGATCGTCATCGTTCGCCTTCCCTGTTGCAAATTCAAAACGATGCTATCATTACGACTCACGGAGAGATGGCAGAGCGGTTGAATGCGGCGGTCTTGAAAACCGTTGAGCGCGAGAGCGTTCCGGGGGTTCGAATCCCCCTCTCTCCGCCACCTTAGTGATTCACCGGCGTCATGGTGCGCTCAAACAGCGCATCGACCACGTCGGCCATCTCGGGTCGACGCTCAAGATCGTGGCCCGATTCCCACCAATTTGTGAACACTCGAATAATGCCACCGGCGATAAATTCCGATGTCGTCTCGAGCGAAACGGGCGCCAGGGCGTCTTCGGCAAGCGAGCTCATCACGCGCTCACGGATGGAATGCGCGATGCGGTCGCAAATCATGCCGGTCAGCATGCCCGACATGCTGCTCGCCAAAAGGTTATCCATGAGCTGCTCATGCGCCAGTACCATATTCATGGCATCGTCAAAGACCTCATGGCGAAGCGCCTGTACATCCACAAGCGGCTCCGCGTCCGCTGCGTCGGTCTGGTTTTGCGGCAAGCCCGTCATAAGCTCATCGATATAGAAGGCAAAATAATCGTTTTTATCGCGAAAATGCTTATAGAACGTCGTGCGGCGAATCAGGGCCCGGTCGCAAAGCATGGCAACCGTCAAATCCTCAAACCGATACTCTTCCAAAAGCTCGGTAAAGGCGTCGAACAGGGCACGATAGGTTTTCTTGATGCGAAGGTCCATCCATATCGCCATCCTCAAGGCGTAGACAGCATTCCGTAATTTGTCGCATATCTTACACCTGTACCAACCGTTCGATATTGGCGCCCCCTCCCTGGTTGAAACAAAACGCTTACCGGAAAGTTCGGCACCGCCAAAGGTTGCGGGTATACTAGATACGTTATACCAACAACGGCCGGCGCAAAACGCCGCTGCCATTCGAAACGGAGACATCATGCTTCCCGTCATCATCGGTATCGTTGTTGTCGTTGTGATCGTCTGCGCCATCGCCGGCATCTACAACAACATGGTTACCAAGCGCAATCGTATCGATAACGCCTGGCAGAACATCGACACGCAGTTGCAGCGCCGCAACGACCTGATCCCCAACCTGGTCGAGACCGTCAAGGGCTACGCCAAGCACGAGCAGGACACGCTCGCCGCCGTGATCAACGCGCGCAACACCGCCGTAAGCGCCACCACCCCCGAGGCCAAAATGGAAGCCGACAACGTGCTGACCGGTGCACTGCGCCAGCTCTTTGCCGTGGCCGAGGCCTACCCCGACCTTAAGGCGAACACCAACTTTATGCAGCTCCAGGCTACGCTCGAGGACACCGAGAACAAGGTGAGCTACGCGCGCCAGAGCTACAACGACTGCGTGCTCAGCTACAACAACGCCATCCAGACGTTCCCGGCCGTTATCTTTGCCGGCATCTTCCAGTTTAAGGAGCGCCAGGGCTTCGAGGCCGCCGAAGCTGCCCGCCAGGCACCGACCGTCAAGTTCTAACAGATCCGCAGCGTATCCTTAATCGGGTATATGCATAAACCGTCCCGTCGAATGCATACTTCGGCGGGACGGTTGCTTTTTGCCCACAGGTACCCCAGAGGGCGGCGTGCAAATTTTGGAGTTTTCAGCATCCTGGAGCCCAAAGGAACAGGAACGGGCCCACAAAACCGCGTTGAAAACCCTGATTCTGAGCCCTCAGCACCTCAGGGATCACTCATTTTCTACAGGATGCGGCTCACGGCGCCTGACTTTCGCCCAAAATCCCGTATGCATGCGCACCCGGCTGCTGAAAACTCCCAAAAATGTACGCCCCGTCCCACCCCAGGCGAGCGGCAACCGGAAAACCGCGCACGCACCTCTTCCTGGTGCGCGGTTTTCCTACAGAACTGCGCGGGGTCACTAGGGCCAAGCTCCTTATGGAGCCCACACCCAAGCGCACTCCGCAGGACGAAGGAACCCCCGCCGCACGAAGTGCGCAGCGGAGGTTCTTTCATGCCCGAGGACGCGCCGGAAAGAAAGGTCGCCCTCGGGCCGAACATACAAGACAGCTTACGCGACGGTGTAAACCCAGTTGTGCTTATCCTCAACAGCACCAGACTGAATACCAGTCAGGGTCTCGCGAAGTTTCTTCATAACAGGGCCGATCTCGGTGCAGCCAGCCGGGAAGGTCACGGTCTCGTCGGCACCATAAACCTTGTTGTCAATCTCGCCGACCGGGGAGATAACAGCAGCGGTGCCGCACAGACCGCACTCGACAAAGGTGCCGGCCTTGACCTCGGCCCACTCGACGGGACGCTGATCAACAGTCATACCCAGGTCCTGAGCGACCTGAACGAGCGAGCGACGGGTGATGGAGGGCAGGATCGAGTCGGTGTGCGACTGCGGAACGACGAGGGTGCCGTCCTCTTTCACGAACAGGACGTTGGCGCCACCGGTCTCCTCGACATAGGTGCGAGACTCGGAGTCAAGATACAGGTTCTCGGCATAGCCCTCGCGATGGGCCTCCATCGTGGGCTTAAGGGACATGGCGTAGTTCAGGCCGGCCTTGATGTTGCCGGTGCCATGCGGGGCTGCACGGTCATACTCGGAAACGCGCAGCTTAACGGGCTTAAGGCCGCCCTTAAAGTACGGACCGACCGGAGTCACGAGAATGCGGAATGTGTACTCAGGAGCAGGAGCCACGCCAATCACGTCACCAGAGCCAATCATAAACGGACGCACGTACAGGGTCGCACCGGAGCCGAAAGGCGGAACCCAGGCAGCGTTGGCAGAAACGACCTGCTTGACGGCCTCAACGAACTTGTCCTTGGGGAACGGGGGCATCTCGAGGCGCTGGGCAGAGTTATACATGCGCTCAGCGTTCATGTCGGGACGGAAGCAGACGATGCTGCCATCCTCGGCGGTGTAGGCCTTCAGGCCCTCAAAGACCTCCTGGCAGTAATGGAAGATGCCGCCGCACTCGGAGACATGCATGGTGTGGTCGGTGGTCAGGCCGCCCTCGTCCCACTCGCCATCCTTCCAATGAGCCTCGTAGCTGTAATCGGTCTTCATGTAGCCAAAGCCGAGGCTACCCCAATCGATATCCTTCTTCTCGACAGTCATATGTCGCTCCTTACATACACAGTTGCATACTCGCGAACCCGCACGCAAGGACCGAGGCCGACCGTGTCGCAACGTCGCACGCCCGGAGCGTAGAGCCGGACGGGACACGCGGGCAACATCGAAGCCGATGGCACGTCGATTCGCATGGACGAGATTGTACTCCCCGCGCGCGTCGGATAAAACGTTTTTCTTTAACTAAGTAAAGTATTTTCATTTGCTTCGGAATTCACCAGGGTAAATAGGCGTCCTCCAAGCCGCGGCGTCCACTCGCCCCATGCGCCCCGCGACCGCCCTATCGATATACTCTAAGTCGAGACGATGATTGGAGCCCCCTTGGCTACTCAGAACAAACGCGAACACTTGACGGAAGACCTGCTCAAGCGGCTGTTGGCCAGTTCGAGCATCGACGCCTATCTGGACGAAGGCGAAACCGTCGACCAAACGCTTCCCTCGTACTTGCGCTGCCTCATCGACGAGCGCCGCATCAAGCGCTCGGACGTCGCACGCAACTCGGGCCTTAACCCGACCGTTGTGTACGACATCTTTGCCGGCAAAAGCCGCCCCGGCCGCGACCACGCCATCATGTTGGCACTCGGTATCGGCTGCACGCTTCGAGAGACGCAGCGCCTTCTGAGACTCGATAGCGTCGCCGAGCTTTGGTGCAAGGATCGCCGCGACGCCATCGTCATCTGGTGCATCGAACGCGGCATGAGCCGAGCGTGCACCGACGACGAGCTCTACCGCCTGGGTGAAAAAACGCTTCTGGGAACCAACCCACTCAAATAAACGCCCACGTCCGCGCGAGCCCCGCGGCTCTATCGTCTCCATACACGATTCAGTTGCCAACTGAACAAACAGAACAATCGTTGGCATATTATTTTTGGGGCATTTGCCCAGCTACCATGAAGGGAGGACGGCTTGAACGACAACCAGCTCATGCATGCCATGAGCCTTGACGACACCTATCGCGTCGAGCAGGTGCTCGCACGCGGCGAAGACGGCATTACCGAACTCGTCACGATTGACGGAGCCGGTCCCTTCGTGCGAAAGAAGATTCGACAGGAGCTTGCCCGCCGCAATGTATGGTCGGCACTCACAGAATGCAGCTCGCCCCGCCTTCCCCGCGTCGAGGCGACCTACGAACTACCCGAGCACTTTGTTGTCGTCTACGACTTTGTGCCGGGTCGGTCGCTTTCCAAAGTTATCGAAACCGATGGGCCGTTGACGCCGGAAGAGACGACATCGCTTGGCATCGAGCTTTGCGAGGCGGCCGAGGAGCTCCACAGACACGGCATCGTCCACCGCGACATTTCCCCCAACAATATCGTGGTTGCCGCGAACGGCGCGCACCTCATCGACCTCGGTATTGCCCGCATGCGCGTCGAAGGGGCAAGCAAGGACACGACCTCCCTCGGAACTTGGGGGTTCGCCTCGCCCGAACAATACGGCTTTGCCCAGACCGATGCGCGAAGTGATGTCTACTCCATCGGACGCGTTCTTGGCTTTGCGCTTACGGGTGTCCGGCCCGATGACGAGGCTTACGAGCAGATTCTTAAGAAGAATCTTGATAATGCACCCGCGACGCTCGCCCACGCCATCACGTGCGCCTGCTCGTTTGAGCCAAGCGCGCGATTTCAGTCTGCAGCAGAGATGGCAGGGGCGCTCGCCGGCTCGTCTCGACCGGGAAACGACAGGGCATCTTCTGGCACAGATGGGCATGCCGACCATGCCCAAATGGCAGCGGGTACGCATGCGTCTAAGCGCAACCCAAGCAAAAGCAGGACGCGGACCTTTGGCGGCTTGTTGCTAAAACTGGCACTCGTCACCGCGATGCTTGCCGGGCTGATGGCAGTCGGCGCGATTGCCATCTCGACGTTCCACGCCGACCGAGAAAGCAACAACGGGCCCACGTCCTCATCGCAAGCCGGCCAGTCTGACGGCGTTTCGACATCCAAAAAAGCAAATACGGCAAGCGACGCCAGCCTTCTGTCCGCCGAGCTCTCGATTGCGGAATCAGGCTGGTCGGTTGATGGGCACGGATACGTCCACTTTGGCATCGGCCTTAAAAACTCCGACGGCCCTGCCGCTATCGCATTTCCCACCATTAAGGTCTCCGGATACGATGCGGACGACAACCTGATCTTTACGGATGAGAAAACCTACAGCGCCATCGAGCCCGGCCAGACCGTCTACTTTGGCGATCAGACGGGAAATGGCACCGCTCCCGCGCGCGTTGAGTTCGAGGCGGTCACACCCAGCGGCGTTGCACTTGCCACCGCCACCGAAGCACCGGTGTACGAAATTTTCGATAGCACCGAATCCGCTGGGGCAGACGGCATGCAGTCATTCTTGGCAAAGCTCAAACTCCAAAGTGCTCCGAGCGGCTTTGATAAGACCCAAGTGTTCCTATCGGCTATCCTGCGCGATAAGCAGGGCAATATCGTTGCCGGCTATAACAATTTTTGCGACTGCCCCTCCGTCGGTTCCACGACCCCCGTTTCGGTCGACGTCCACAATCCGCCCACGCACGCAAGCTGCGATATCTACGCCGCCCAATGGTAGGACCGGGGCGCCGTTCGCCGACAGCATATCCGATTCAGTTGGCAACTGAGGAATCCAACCCTTCCCAGCACGACAATACTCATGTCGGGATATCGAAGGAAGGAATTTTCATGAACAAGACTCTTGTCATCATCGGTCTCGCAAGCTCATTGGCACTAGCGATGAGCGGTTGCTCGGCTCCAGCCCAAACCGGCTCAACCGCAACCCAAGACGAAGCACAAAAAGCCGAGTCATCCGCACCGGTTAAAATCAAATCGTCGGATGACCCCCATATTCAATATGTCAAAAACTATGTTGGAATGAACGCGCGCCAGGTGGGTTATACGGCACTCGATGAAATGCGACACGATCACTATGGAAACGGTACGCTCAAAATCGTGTTCCTCACGCCGGATGGTTCCCATATCGACCTGGGGTCGGACGAAAACGATTGGGACGACTCCGCACTTCAAGACTGGAAAGTCGTTTCGCAGAGCCTTGACCCCAATACCGAGTTTACCTATACGTTCTCAAGCGACTCGGACGGCGAGGATACTACCATCGTTGCAACGCAAACCATTGATGAAATCGTGCTATCGCTCGGCAAAGTCGGCAGCTCAACAAAGAAGGCCACCAAATTAACCAAAATCAATCCCGCCACAGACAAATACACTTATTTCATTAAAGATTATGTAGGCAGGAATCTTGCAGACTGCGGTTACCTCTCCCTTGCAGACACCTTCAACGATTCCTATGGTCCAACCTATATCCAGCTCGATATTGTTTCCGAAGATGGCGCCTATGTAGACCCGACCGACTCCTCCGCTCTTGCGAACTACGTCGTTGTCTCTCAAAATGTTGCGCCCAACTCCGAGCTCAAGTTGGTCTACAGCACCAATTCCAACGGTGAGGAATATCCCAACCTGGTCAGTTCGAAATCAATCGATTCTGTCGCATTGACCGTTAAGAAAATCAAATAGCTCCGAATAGCTATTAGCGCACAAAAGGCGCCGCCGCGAGCTCCTTCTGCTCGCAGCGGCGCCTTTGTCATAAAGCCCAATCGCACCCCATGCTTGTTGGGCACTATTCTTGTCGACACCCATTTGGAGAGTCGCAACAAGCGCGGATTAGGCGTTCTTCTTCCCGAGCTTAGCCTTAACCAGGCCGACTACAGTCGGGATGATCGACACGGCTACGATGCCAATGATCAGCAACTCAAAGTGCTCCTGCACAAAGGGGATGCCACCAAAGAAGTAGCCCAGCAGTGTAAAGACCGTCGACCAGGTAATGCCGCCCAGCACGTTGTAGATGACAAAGTTGCGCCAGTGCATGCCGCCCATGCCGGCAATGAAGGGCACAAAGGTGCGGATAAACGGGAAGAAGCGGCCGAGGAAGATGGCCAGGTGACCCCACTTGTCCAAGAAGTCCTCGGACTTTTTGATACGCTCGGGCGTCATGGCCTTGACCTTGCCCGAAGCGATGATCTTTTTGCCAAAGAAGTGACCGATCATAAAGTTGCACTGGTCGCCCAGGATGGCAGCAGCCCATGCTACGGCCAGCAGGGCCACGATGTTAAAGCCACCGTTATGGGCAAAGAAGCCCGAAGCAAACAGAAGTGAATCGCCGGGAAGGAACGGGAAGAACACCACGCCTGTCTCAACGAAGATAATGAGGAACACGCAGCCGTAGGCCATAAGCGGGCCGGCGGCGATCCAGCTGGCAATCGCGGTGCGCGGGTCTTTGAGTAGCTCGGCGATAAAATTGATGAAACCCATGAAGTAAAACCTCTCAGTTGTGGGCGCGGATACGTCCAAGTTGACTAGTATACGGTTGCGGTGCCCCCTCGTGCGCAACCCCACAAAAGCATGACTCCATTACCAGCAAGTTTGCATAACTGACACCTGTCATGCAAAGCCGCCAAGATTATTCTTCCTAATCCCTAGCGAATCGCTATACTTTATTGAATCGCATTGCCATGGCGCTAAGGGAGGGCGGCCGGTGAGCTTTATCAATACCATTCGCGAGGACATCAAGACCGTCCAGACGCAGGACCCCGCCGCGCAAAACGGTCTGGTCATCTTCCTTTCCTATCCTGGCCTGCACGCCAAGTGGAACCACGTGCCCGAACACTGGCTGTGGGAGCACGGTCATCGCTCGCTCGCCCGTGTGCTCTCGCAAATCACCCGCCACATCACCGGGGTCGAGATTCATCCCGCTGCACAGATCGGCAAGCATTTCTTTATCGACCACGCCATGGGCGTCGTCATCGGCGAAACCACCATCGTGGGCGACAACTGCGTGCTCTACCAGGGCGTCACGCTTGGCGGCACCGGCAACGAAACCGGCAAGCGCCACCCCACCCTGGGCAACAACGTCACCGTGGGCACGGGCGCCAAGGTGCTCGGCAACATTCGCATCGGCAACAACGTCAAAATCGGCGGCAACTCGGTTGTCGTCAAGGACGTGCCCGACAACTGCACCGTCGTGGGCGTGCCGGGGCGCATCATCAAGCGCAACGGCTGCCGCGTGTTCGAGGAGAGCTTCGACGCCAAGCAGCACCGCGAGTACATGCCTGACGATGCCGCCGAGCAGTCCGCCCTCAACCGTCAGGGCATCACCGAGAACGCCCGCCGCGTCAAAGAACTCGAGCAAGAGGTAGCCGAGCTCAAAGCCCTCGTTGCCAAACTTGTGGACGAACGCTAGACGCGGACGGCCAATGACAACATTCACGCCAGCGCAAAGGCGCGCCAGGGAATCTATCCCCGGCGCGCCTTATTTCCGATGCGACAAGGGGGCCGTCCCCATGTCGCATTATGCGAACTGGCTCAGATAGAGGTCGGCGTAGGCGCCCTCGGCAGCCAGCAACTCCTTATGCGTGCCCTGCTCGATAATGTTGCCGTGATCCATGACCAAGATCAGGTCGGCGTCCACGATCGTCGACAGGCGATGCGCGATCACAAAGCTGGTGCGCCCACGCATAAGCGCGTCCATAGCGCGACCGATGGCGAGCTCGGTGCGCGTATCCACGCTCGACGTCGCCTCGTCCAGGATGAGAATCGCCGGGTTGTTGAGCAGCACGCGTGCGATGGTCAACAGTTGACGCTGCCCTTGGCTAATGCTCTCGGCATCGTTGGCCACCCGCGTGTCATAACCCTGCGGCATGGTGCGCACAAAGAAGTCGACCTGCGCGGCGCGCGCAGCCGCCACGATCTCGTCGCGCGTCGCCTCTGGACAGCCGTAGGCGATGTTTTCGGCAATCGTGCCATCGAATAGCCAGGCGTCCTGCAGCACCATGCCAAACTGCTGGCGCAGCTCGCCGCGGTCCATACCGCTCGTGTCCACGCCGTCGAGCGTAATGCGCCCGCCATCGATCTCGTAAAAACGCATGAGCAGGTTGATGAGCGTGGTCTTGCCCGCGCCCGTGGTTCCCACCACGGCGATCTTCTGGCCCGGCTCGGCGGTAAACGACACGTCACGCATAAGCGGCTTGTCGGGCGAATAACCAAAACGCACGTGCTCAAAGGAGACGCGGCCCTCAATGCGACCCGGCAGCCTGGCAGCCTCACCCGGCAGCGGATCGGCTTCCATCTCGGGCTCATCGAGCAGGTCGAACACGCGCTCCGCACTCGCCAGCGCGCTCTGCAGCGAGTTGAAAGTGAACGACAGCTGCGTCATGGGTTCGGACGCCCCGTAGATAAACTGGAAGAACGCCTGGAACACGCCGACGGTCATGTGGCCGGCGACCAGCATGCTGCAGCCCACCAGCGCGATCACGATCTGCGCCAAACGGCCGATAAAGCGAACCGCAGGGCCGACGGCATTGATCATAAAGTCGGCCTTGGTACTCACGCGCGCTAGCTCCCTCGAGGCCTCGTGCACCTCGGCAGAGCTCTGATGCTCGCGGTTGAATGCGCGAATCACCAAACGGCCTGAATAGCCTTCCTCGACCGCGCTCGTGATTTTGGACACCCACTCCTGACGCTCGCCCGTCACATCATGCGTTCGGCGCGAAACCACCTTGGTCACCAGCAACGATACCGCCGTAAAGCCCAAAAAGACCAACGTGAGCTTGACGCTATAGACAAACATCATGATGATGGCACCCGTCACGGTACCGATCGATACCAGCAGCTGCAGCAATCCGCGCTGCATACTCTCGGACATCTTGTCCAAGTCGTTGGTCGCGCGGCTGACCACTTCGCCGGGTCGATGCGCGTCAAAGTAGGCGAGCGGCAGGCGGCTGAGCTTCTGCGCGATGCGGTTGCGCAGACGCAGGTTGAGTCGCTCGGCGACGCTCGACATCAAAAAACTCTGCAGCGCATAGAACGATCCGGCGGCTGTCCAGATCAAAAAGTAGACAAAGATGGTCTTACCGCACTGGTCCCAGGTGATGCTGAAGGTAGTTCCGCTGGCAAACGCCACCTGTATATGGCCCCACAGCTCGTCGATAACATGAGCGCTATATGCCGGCGCGGCGGTGTTAAAGATGACGTAGAACACAATGCTCGCGAATACAATATAGAAGCGCCAATGGTCGCCGGCGGCCTCGCTCCACAAGCGGCGCACCGTCGCCCAGGTATCCCGGGGCGTCTCGTCCTCTTCTTCGTCGTCCACGTCGCGCATACGCTCTGCCTCGGCACGGGCGCGCTCGTCCTCGGCACGCTCGTTTTCCTCGTACAGCGCCTGGCGACGAGCCTCGCGCTCGGCCGCGGCCCTGGCGGCGGCATCCAGCTCGGTCGACGCGACAGACTGCTCGACCGCTTCCTCGGCCGCGTCCACAACGACGGCATCGATAGCGTCGCTGCGCTTCTTGAGCTCCTCGGTCATGCTACTCACCTCCCTTCATCTGCGATTCCGCGATGGCGCGGTACACCTCGCAGGTTTCCATAAGTTCCTCGTGTGCGCCCAGGCCCACGACCTCGCCATCCTTGAGCACGACAATCTGGTCGGCATGCAAAATCGTCGAGATGCGCTGCGCGATGATGAGCACCGCGGCGTCGCGCGTCTCGTCCTGCAGCGCATGGCGCAAGGCCGCATCGGTTTTAAAGTCCAGGGCCGAAAAACTGTCATCGAAGATATACAGATCGGCATGCTTCATGAGCGCACGGGCAATTGCCAGACGCTGGCGCTGGCCGCCCGAAAAGTTCGTACCGCCCTGGGCAACCGGAGTATCGAGCCCCTGTGGCTGATCGAGCACAAAGGTGCTCTGGGCAACCTGCAGCGCATGAAGCATGTCCGCCTCGGTCGCGTCCTCGTTGCCAAAGCGCAGATTGCTTGCCACGGTGCCCGAGAACAGCCACGCCTTCTGCGGCACATAGGCGATGCGCCCGCGAATCTCATCTTGCGAAAGCTCGCGCAGATCGATGCCGTCCAGGCGAATGGCGCCCTTGGTGGCATCGTGGAAGCGCAGCAGAAGCTTTGCCACCGTCGACTTGCCCGAGCCCGTCGAGCCCACAATCGCGGTCGTCTGACCGCGACGACAGGCAAAGCTCAGGTCGCACAGGGTGTCCTCGTCGGCATCGTCAAAGCGAAACGACATGTGGTCGAACACGGCAACAGCATCCGCATCGTCCTCGGAGGCAGGCGTCCCGTCACCCAGCGTACGCTCGCCGTCCACAATGCTCGGCTCAATCTCCAACACCTGCTGCGCACGGTTCAGGCACGCGGCAGCACGCGGAAGCGTCAGCACCACCATCTGGGCCATCATCACAAAGAACAGGATCAGAATTGCATACTCCAGCACCGCCGAGATACTCGCGATCTGCATCGCATGGGCGCCCACCCGGTTACCGCCCACCCACAGCACCGCCACCTCGGCGATGTTCATCAAAAAGAAGCTGGAGCTGTCAAGGCCCACAAACAGGTGGTTGACCTTTATGGCGTTGGCGGCGTAGTCGCTAAACACCTCGTCCAGGCGCCGCTCCTCGTGATGCTCTTTATTAAAAGCACGAATAACGCGCACGCCCACAATATTCTCGCGCAGCACCACGTTCATGCGGTCGATAAAGCCCTGTAGGCGCATAAAAATCGGTGCCGCATTGGCAACCGTAAAGACCGCCGCAACCAGCACGATCGCAACCACGACGCCCAGAAGCACGCCCATAGCCGGATCGATAAACCAGGCGAAGATGATGCCCGCCACCGCCAGGAACGGCACGGGCAGCACCAGCTGAATCGTCTGAAGGACAGCCTGTTGAATCACGTTGATGTCGTTGAGTGAGCGCGTGATCATCGATCCGGTGCCAAAGCGCTCAAAATCGCTGGCAGACAGCTCGAGTGATTTGTCGTAGACGGCATTGCGGATGTCGCAGGCCACGTTAGCCGCCAGACGCGCCGAAAGATAGCAGCCCAGCACCGTGCCGCCGCTAGCCATGCTCGTCGCGATAAACATGTATAGGCCGTTGCATAAGATGTAGTCGACATCGCCCGTGGTAATGCCGGTGTTGACCATGTTCGCCAGCATCGTGGGAACCAACAGCGTACCGACGTTATCCACCAGCAGCGCCAGCAGCGTCACTGCGACAAGCCCTCGATAGGGCTTCAAAAACCTCATTAACAGTCGCACGACTCACCCTCACCTTGATTCTCGGCAGCGATATGCTGCTTAAAGACATCGCACTCATCGCCGAGCGCATGGGAAAATTTTTCGATTAGGCGCATGATTTCGCGCTGTTCCCAGAGCTCGAGCACTTCGAAAGCCTGTTGCTCGGCTTCTTGCGCCGGCAGCGCATATTGCTCGGCAAACCGCATGCCCGCTTCGGTCAAACGCACAACCTTGTTCTTACGGCTGCCTTCGGCAAACTCCAACGTTGCGAAGCCCCGCGCCGTCAAGGTTTTAATTGCCGAGTTGATGGTCTGCTTGCTGTAGAACCATTCGCTTGTCAGACGGCTTACGGCAATACTGCCGCCTGCCGTGCTGGTATCGACGAGCATCCAGTAAGCGCAGTCCGAAAGGCCGCAGGCGCGCGAGAACTCCGAATAGATATGGTCGAGTCTATTGAGCAACCGGTCGAAGTCGACCGGCGTAACCGCACTATTCATCTATCCCACCATTCGATTGTCCGATTTTTGACCAATTTCGTGTCTCTAGATTAGTCCGAGCTTTGACTATCGTCAACAGGTTCTCCGCAAATGCCTACGCTTTTATGGCCTATCGGCAGAAAAAGACCGCCGGCGCGGGGGCGGCGCCAGCGGTCACGTGAAAATCGGATTTCATTGCCTGTTAAGCGGCGACGGCCTCGTAGACCGTAGCGCCCGAGAAGCTATCGTGCAGGCTTTTGCCGCAGATCCAAGGCAGCTCGACGACCTCGCAGAGCGTGTTGACCAGCTCGGAGCAGTCAGTAAAGTGGCCCTTATCGTTGAGGGCCTCGCAATCCTGAACACGCCAATAGCCATCGGTGTGCGTGATGTAGTACTCGTGATCGTCAATCCTCACAAAAGCGCGCGTCTTGGAACGCAGCAGCTTCAGAAATCCTTCGAAATCGGTCTCGACGACATCTCCAGCCTGGAACATGATAGTTACCTCCTGGCCCGGCGCCACCACGGCGCGTTGATAAACGTTGGTACTTCTTTAGTAAAACCTTTATCAGAGGTTATGCGTTCGTCATTTAGGCAAGTGGTAAAAACCGCAGGGCAGACGGGATAAAACGTTTAACCATCCCATTGGCTTGTCACATTTTAAAGGTACTTTTATGCAAACCTACTTTCCCAATTGGAATCTATCCTTTTGCCGGGCACTTGACCGTCTATCGTTTGAGCCCGACGGGTATGAACGGGGCATCTGCAACGCCACCGCAAGGAGACACCATGGAGACTATCGAAGCACTCATTCACCGCCGCAGCTGCCGCAAATACAGCGATCGTCCCGTCGAGGCCAAAAAGCTTGCACGTATTATCGAAGCCGGCCAATATGCACCGAGCGGCATGGGCCGCCAGCCGGTGACGTTTGTCGCCGTCACCGACCCCGCGACCGTCGAGCGTCTCTCACAGCTCAACGCCCAGGTTATGGGCAGCAACAGCGACCCCTTCTATGGCGCCAAGACCGTTGTGGTGGTGCTGGTTGACCGCAGCGTGCCCACACATCTGGAAGACGGCTCACTCGCCATGGGCAACTTGCTCAACGCCGCCTATGCACTGGGTGTCGATTCGTGCTGGATTCACCGCGCGCATGAGGTCTTTGACTCGCCCGAGGGCCTGGAGCTGCTAGCCAGCTGGGGCCTGCCCGCCGACGGCAGCCTGCGTGGTGTCGGTAACTGCATTCTGGGCTATGCCAAGGACACGCTACCCGAGGCAAAGCCGCGCCGCGACAACGTGGTGTATGTTAGGTAATTTGTTCCGCCGTTCTACCGAACGGCGGACCACTTGACGCTGCGCGGGCCGCATTCACGCCAATTTGACGTTCAGTTTCGAGGACGCGACCAGAAGGTCAGCGCCCTCTCATTTCGCGTCACCTTGGCGCAAATGCAGCCCGCTCGCTGTTGGCGACTGACATCGAATGAGCTGCTGCTGGCATTCGACACTTGGGCAGCTAAAAGGCCCCGTCCCATATTTGCTACCCCCCTAGCAACTTATCTTGCCGATGGATTTGTCGTCGTTTCATTCGTTCGAGTCGCTTCGGCGCCATCGCCCTGTTCGCCTTCATCCTTTTGAGCATCGGCAATGGTGGCAGCGGCTGCGACCATGCCGCGCTGGGGCGCGACGCCCGTCTGGGTCTGAACGCCCTCGACAACTTCTGTGCCTGCATGCGCGAGCTCGGGCGACTTAAACATTGCGTCCAGATTGGCCCCGCCGCCGGCGTAGCCAAGCGCCGCGAGCGCGATGACAATCACCGCAACAACGACCGCGATCGGAACATAGCGATGCCAGCCTGCGGGATTGAGGCCGCTACGGCGAGCAGCGCCACGGCTAATGTAGCCGAGCGTTCCATCGTGCTTGAGCTTTGACCCCACCACACGCTTACGGCCCCACAGCGATGATTCGGCCTGCATGGCCAAGCGAGCGCTTGCCGAAGGATAACCATATTTAGTGCGTTTGAACGAGCCGTCGAACCCCGAGGCGCTTTTGCCCCACGTCCGTGAAGTCGTGCGACGGTTGACCGGCGCCGCGGGCTTTCGAACCCGATTTGTTTTTGAAGTCTCCGCCATACTCCCCGCACGCCGTAACACAGTCGAAACAATACTGCTTTGGACTGTATCACACGCGCCGAGCGCGGTCACGGGCGCCTCGCTTAACGGTCGTCGTCCTTCAGCAGGCGCCACAGGGTCGTACGGCTTATCCCTAGCACTTCGGCAGCTCGGGTCCTGTTGCCGTGAAGGTGACCTACGACCAGCCGTGCGATATCGCGCTCGGTATCGGCCAGTGGGCGCAAGATATACAGATCGCTATCGAGCGTCGGGGCACCAAAGGTCGCGGTCTTGATAACGTCCTCCTGAGCGAGCACCTCCTCCGCCACCGCCCGCTCGGCCGTACCCATCCTCACTAATATATAAAGTCGTTCCGAAACCTCACGAAGCTGTAGATAGTTACGGGGCCATCGATAGGCATCGAGTGTCTTTGCCGCCCCGGACGACAAGGCAGGTGTTGCCGTCTCAAACATATCTGCCAGATACTCCAGATAGCGCGCAACCTTTTCCGACGCGCCGCCCTGCTCGGCAATCGCCGGCGCCACACTCACTGCACAGGCCAGACGCTCGGTTACAAAAGCAGCCTGATCGCTTTCGCCGCCGCCTGGCATGTCGTTTGCCGTCAACACCACATGGCAACGAGTTGCGAGCGCCGTGTCGATCATTGCGGACACGAGCTCGCGCAGGCGTTGGGGGCCAACGGCATGCCAGCCGCCCATGCAAAGTGTCAGCCCCTTTTGGAATAGCGGCGATTCGGAACTTTTGAGCAGATGGCGCCAACCGCGATCCGTAAGCTCATCGAGCGCAACGGACACAAAGGGCTGATCGGCATAGGGTCCATCCAGGTACAGGCGTTTTGCAATCTGATCCTGTCCCGCGCCCAGCTCGCCCTCGAGCATAAGGGGCACTCCGCGCGCATAGCTCTCCCGTACGGGGGCAGCGACCGCTGCCGCGTTTTCGACGATGCCGTACGCGCTCGATTCGTAGCGGGCCTCAACTTCGTCGGCGTTGAGCCACTCGATGCCCGCATGCGCCGCGGCGGCGCGCACCTCGCGGACCACGATGACCCAAAGGCCCCCGCCCTCTTTATCGGTGGGGCGAACGGTCAGGCTCAGGCGCGTACCCGCACGCCCCATAACCAGACGCGCGCCGTCTCCTATGCGGTCGAGGCGCTCAGCGACAAAAGCCGCCACATCCCGCTCAAGCGCCGCGTCATTCATGGTCGAGATCGCGACGTCCCCACGCGCATCGATTGCCAATGCCGAGGCCCCGGCAGCAGCTAGGGCATCGGTCAAGATGTTCAGCTTGGCATCGCTATCCATGATTTGCCCCTGTCCGCGGCGACGTGCAACCGCCGACGGTCGCACGACCGAGTGTTTCAAAATTGAACGATATTGCTCACCAAACACTATAGGGCAGAAAGCGCCGTCCTGCGAGTATAGGTGTTGCCCCGCATCGCCATCCTGGCGGGGCGATAAGAGCTCTTCGGGATCTATTAACCTGCGGACAAGCCATACCCGCAAGAGCTCCTATCGCTCCACCGCGAGGATGCGGCCACCAGCAACCAGCACGTAAATGGGCTACTTCTCTACCAGATTCCCAGCACGTGCTGCATTCCCAAACCCATGCACGCAATGCCAATCCAGCAGCAAAAGCCCAATGCGATGGGCTTGCCGCCTTTTTTGACCAGCTCGACGATATCGGTATTAAAGCCAATAGCCGCCATGGCCATCACGATAAAGAACTTCGACAGATCCTTGATGGGCGCCGTAACGGACGCGGGAAGCTGAAACACTGTGGTGACCACACTCGCCAGCACAAAGAACAGCACAAACATGGGAAACGCGCGCTTAAGGGAAAACGTGCTTTTGGCGTCGCCGCCGGCCTTGCGCGCCAGATGCATCTGCCAGCATGCGAGGACCAACGTGATGGGAATAATGGCCAGCGTCCTGGTGAGCTTGACTACCGTAGCGCTCTCGAGCACATTGGCGCCGGGATGCATACTGTCCCAGGCGCTCGCCGCAGCCGTTACAGACGAGGTGTCGTTGATAGCGGTACCGGCAAACAGGCCAAAGCCCTCGTTGGTTAGCCCAAGCATGCCTCCAAGCGTTGGAAACACGAGCGCCGCGATAACGTTAAACAGGAAGATGACCGAAATAGCCTGGGCAATCTCGCGATCGTCGGCATCGATGACGGGCGCGGTCGCGGCGATGGCGGAACCGCCGCAAATCGACGAACCCACACCCACAAGCGTCGCGATCTTGCCCGGCACGTTCATAACGCGGCAGAGCACAAAGGCGATGATGAGCGAGGTCAAGATCGTAGCCACGATAATCGGCAACGACTGGGCGCCTTTGGACAGAATCTGCGAGAGGTTCATGCCAAAGCCAAGCAGGATAACCGCGTACTGCAAGACTTTTTTAGACGTATAGGTGACGCCGGCGGCGAGCTGTTCGCGACGATTCTTGGGAAAGACGAGCGCCAGAACCATGCCAAAGAGGATGGCAAATACCGGCCCACCGACCACCTCAATCTGTTTGCCGAGCAACGACGCAGGGATGGCGATGATCAGGCAGAACAAGACGCCCTTCCAGCGCTCGCGTACGATATTTACCAGTTGCATATGGGATTCCTTCTTTCTATTTCACGTTTGCGACGGCTTATGATACGGCAACATTGAGCACAGCCATGCGCAAAAACAGACTAAGATGCCGCAATAGTTCTCGGGCAACAACCGAATTACTCACCGCGGAGAGCTGATTCGCGGCATAATTAACAACTGACATATGAGTGTGATAGAACAGTTGCGAGGCGCTATGGAAGAATCGATGCACGTCGGCGAGCAGGAAACGAGCCTACAGGACCAGTCCTACCACACCATTCGACGCAAAATAGTCTACCTGGACTACAAGCCGGGCGAAAAGCTGGGCGTCAAGCAGCTTTGTGACGACCTGGATATGGGGCGCACCCCTGTGCGCGAGGCACTGGTGCGTCTGGCGCAAGAGGGCCTAGTGCGCACCGTGCCCCAAAGCGGCACCTATGTCTCGCCCATCAACCTCACCCTTGCCGAGAGTGCCTGCTACATTCGCGAACACCTGGAAAAGCAGGTGATTGTGGAGTGCTGCGCCCGTGCCACCTCGGTAGGCATCGAGCAGCTCGACCGAGCCATCGCGCTGCAGGAAAAAGCCATGGCCGAAGAGGACCGCATCGGCTTCTTTTTAAGCGACAACCTCATGCACCGCATGATCTTTAGCATCGCGTGCCGCAGCACCGTGTGGTCGTGGCTCGAGGCGACCAATGCCGACCTGGAGCGCTTCCGCTGGCTGCGCGCCGCTACGCAGGCGCTCGACAATCAGGAGATTGTTAACGAGCACAAGCAAATCCGCCGCGCCATCGCCGGTCGCGATCCTATCGAGGCAAGCTTTTTGGTCAGCAAGCACCTGCATATGATGTTCCGCAACCAGACCGAGGTCCTGGACCAATATCCCGAGTACTTCGAGACCAGCAAGCTCCGCTAACCTGCCAAAAAGGGACAGGTTTATTTTGGCAGGTTTTATCTGCGCAAATGCAACAAGGCCCGGCTCCGCTGCAACGAAGCCGGGCCTTAGTTGTTAGGACGTAGGAACTCGATTACTCTACTGTGACACTCTTGGCCAGGTTGCGGGGCTGGTCAACGTCGCAACCGCGCAGGATGGCAACCTCGCGGGCGAGCAGCTGCAGCGGAACGCTCGCCGTGATGGGGCTGAATACGTCGCGGACGGCCGGCACGCGAATGACGCAGTCGGCGATCTTGTTGATTTCCTCGTCGCCCTCGGTAGCAACGACGATGACCTTGGCGCCGCGCGCCTTGCACTCCATGAGGTTCGACACCGTCTTGTCGTATGTTGCGCTTTTGGTTGCAACCGCGATAACGGGGAAACCCGGGTCGATCAGCGCGATAGGGCCGTGCTTCATCTCGCCGGCAGCATATGCCTCGGCATGCAGGTAGCTGACTTCCTTGAGCTTGAGCGCGCCCTCGTAGGAAATGGCGGCGCCCATGCCGCGACCCACGAACAGTGCAGACTGCGCGTCCTTGCAGACAAGCGCGGCCTCGTGCACGGCCTCGGTCTGCGTATCCAGGATCCACTGGATCTGCTCGGCCGTATCGGAAAGCTCGCGGAACAGCATGCGCGCCTGCTTGGTGGTCAGACGGTACTTAACCTGCGCCAGCAGCAGGGCCAAAAGCGTAAGGCTCACGACCTGACCGATGAAGCTCTTGGTCGAGGCAACTGCAATCTCCTTGTTGGCCTTGGTGTAGATAACGCCGTCGCTCTCGCGCGCCACCGGGCTGCCCAGCACGTTGGTGATGCCAAAGACCTTGGCGCCCTTGATGCGTGCATCGCGAATGGCTGCAAGGGTGTCGGCCGTCTCGCCCGACTGGGACACGGCCACGACAAGCGTCGTCGGCGTGATGATGGGGTTGCGATAGCGGAACTCGCTTGCCGCCTCGACCTCGGTAGGAATACGAGCCCAACCCTCAATAAGGTTCTTGGCGATAAGTCCGGCATGGTAGCTGGTGCCGCAGGCAATCACATACACGCGGTCGATATCGTTGAGCTCCTCGAGCGAAAGGCCCAGCTCGTCGATATCGAGCTCACCGGCGGGGGTCATGCGGCCCACCAGGGTATCACGCACGACGCGAGGCTGCTCATGGATCTCCTTAAGCATAAAGTCGGGATAACCGCCCTTTTCGGCCATATCCAGGTCCCAGTCGATATGGGTAAGCTTGGGCTCAATCACGTTGCCAGCCTCGTCGGTATACTCGACGCCTGCGGGCGTAAGCTTGGCAAACTGACCGTCTTCGAGCACCACGACATCGCGGGTGGCATCGATAAGCGCGATCACGTCGGAGGCAACGTAGGAGCCGGTCTCGCCGACACCGACCACAATCGGGGAGTCCTTGCGGGCCACGGCGATCACGCCGGGCTCATCGGCAGAAACGGCGGCCAAACCATAGGCGCCCACCACGTGGGTGCAGGCCTCGCGCACAGAAGCCATCAGGTCGTGTGTCTCGGCATAGGCCTCTTCGATCAAGTGCGCAAAGACCTCGGTGTCGGTCTCGCTCTTAAAGTGATGGCCGCGGCCCTCCAGCTCCTCACGCAGCTCGGCGAAGTTCTCGATGATGCCGTTGTGGACGATGGCGATGCGACCGTCGCAGCTGGTGTGGGGATGGGCGTTGACAACGGAGGGCTTGCCGTGGGTAGCCCAGCGGGTGTGGCCGATGCCGCAGGTGGCGTCGCTGTCGACATTGGTAAGTTCGCTCTCCAGGCCCGCGACCTTGCCCACGCGGCGAATGACGTCGAGGTGAGCCGCCGTGCCCTCGCCCACCTCGAGTGCGACGCCCGAGGAGTCATAGCCGCGATATTCCATACGCTTAAGGCCCGTGACAAGGATGTTCTTTGCAATATCAGAGCCGGTGTAGCCGACAATTCCGCACATAGGATAAATCCCTTCGCTCGCGTGACTGCAAAACGTCCACGCACAAGGGGCGCTGAGACGTATAACGTTCGAGTATTGTACTCACGCAAGCGCAAGCTGATATACCAGAAGTGGTATCTCAACTTAGATACCACCCGATGCACACACGTTCAGCCGGTCCAAACCACCACAAAGGTGCCTGTCCCCTTCGTGGTGGTCGCGTTGGCAATAGCGTTTCCCCAGATAAAACCTGCCAAAATAAACCTGTCCCTAATTGGCAGGTTTTGACACCCTAGGGACGGGCGATGCTACAATCTGGCTTGTACTTGAAACGCATCAAAGGGGCCGCTATGGCAAAGGTAAAAATCAGCGACGTCGCGCGCGAGGCAGGGGTCTCGCTGGGCACGGTTTCCAACGCGCTCAACCATCCCGAAAAGCTGCGCCCCGAGACCCTCAAACTCATCAACGAGACCATCAATCGCCTTGGCTACCTGCCCAACCAAAGCGCCCGCCAGCTCGCAGGAGGCACCACCAAGTCCTTTGGCCTGGTCCTCCCCCGTCTCGACCACGGCTTCTCGCTCCAAATTGCCAGCGGCGCCCATAACGAGGCCCGCAAGCACGGTTACGACCTGCTCATCGCCAACGCCGATAACGACGATATTCTCGAAGACCATTACCTGCGCTACTTTATGGGCACACAGATGTCCGGCGTCATGGTTCAGCCCATGGCATCCCCCGATTGGCACCCCGCCATGACCAAGATGCCCGTGCCGATTGTCCACCTGGACATCCACTGTTCCGAGCCCGGTTACTACGTGGCCGCCGATAACGAGGCACAGGGGCGCATTATCGCCGAGCTCGCCATTGCCCGCGGCGCACGCCATATCACCGTTGTGGGCAGAGCAGCATTTATGCAGCTCACCCTGCGCGTGCTTGGCATTCACAAGGTCCTCGCCCTTCATCCCGACATCAAAATTGAGGTCATTGACGCCGGAGAATGGAATACCGCTGCCGACGGTTACGGCATCGGCGCCCAGATTGCCGAGCGCTCTGCTGACGAGCGTCCGGATTTTGTCATCGGCCTAACCGACGTATTGGCCTCGGGTGTTATCTCAGCGTTGATCGACAAAGGCATCTCCGTCCCCAAGCAAGTTCGCGTGGCCGGCTGCGACGGTAACCCGCTTGCATGGAGCGGGTCGGTCCCTCTCACCACAGTGGCGCCGCCGGGTTACGAAATTGGCCGCAAGGGCGTGCAGCTGCTCGTGGAGCAAATCGAGAACAAGGCGCCGACAAAAACCAAACGCGTCCGTATCGGCTCCGCCGCACGCACCGTCACCGAGGTCACAGCCGCCGAGGACATCAACCGTCAGGAACTCGTGCGGCCGTTCCTCTTAGAGCGCGCCAGTACCCAGGCAAGCAGCCAAGCCGAAGCCACCGCCATCAACCTCGGCGCGTATCTATAGCACGTCGGCCAATATGACAAACGCCGCTTAAGCAAAAGAGGCCCGGCCATTGCCGGACCCCTTATGCTTAAGCGTAAATGTGGGCAATTGCCCGTTTCAACGCCGCAATTGTCTAACGCACGGCCTTGACGACTGCCGCCGCCAGGTCGAACAACGTGTCGAGCACGGCCTCACAGCCATCCACCACGTCCTGCGGCAGCGGAACAATGTCAGGAACGGCAAAGACATGGCAGCCGGCCGTGATGCCAGAGACGCAGCCGTTGCGCGAATCCTCGACCACGGCGCATTCCTCGGGGGCAAAGCCCGCGCGCTCGCAGGCAAGCAGATACATCTCGGGGTCGGGCTTGCCGTGCACGACGTCCTCGCCGCAGGTCACCGTCTCAAACTTGTCAAAGAGGCCGACCGTCTTAAGATTGCGCTCGGCCGCGACGCGGCGTGACGACGTCGCAAGGCCCACGTGATAGCCCGCAGCCAGCAGCTCGTCTAGGCACTCAGCGGCGCCGGCCTTAAGCTCCAGGTCGGTCTTGACCATCTCGTCGCGAATCTCCTTGTGGCGATGATAGATCGCCTCAGCGGTTTCTCCGCTGCCGTAACGCGCCTCAAGGATGTCCATGACATCGGGCAGCGTGCGGCCGATAAACTGATGGATCAGCGCATCATCAATCGCGAGCCCCAGCTCGGCGGCGCCTGCCTTCCAGGCCTTAATCCCCAAACGCTCGGTATCGACCAACGTTCCGTCCATGTCAAAAATTACAGTCTTGATCATATCGGTCCCCTCACCGGATTGCATTACGGCCACTCTAGCGCACTTTACAAACTTGTATATAACGTATATAGCATATTGCACTATCGTTACATAGGCAGAAGTCATATGACGAGCAGTCCGATAGGATTATAGTTTTCGACCGAGTACTCAATGGTAAGGATTGTTTTATGCTTTCAGACACTATCGCACCTGCAAAGGAGCTTCAGGACAAACTCGCGGCGCTCGAACAGCTGCTTTTGGCATACGGACGCGTCGCCATCGGCTTTTCCGGTGGCGTCGACAGCAGCTTTTTGGCCGCGGTCTGCGCCCGCATCATGCCTGCCAGCACGCTTCTCGTTCACCTCACCACGCCGCTCATCGGCACGCCCGAACAGACCTCGTTTGAGCGATCCGTTGAAAGGCAAACCAATGAGGGACCGCATTTTAAGCTCCCCGTGCTCAATCTTTCGGTCGATCAGCTGCAGCTCCCCCAAGTAGCCTGCAACGACGCCAACCGTTGCTACCACTGCAAGCACGCCGGCTTTACCGCCATCGTCAACCACGCTAAGTCGCTCGGCTTTCCCACCGTCATCGATGGCAGCAATGCAAGCGATCGCGGTGACTACCGTCCCGGCATGCGCGCTGCCAAAGAACTCGGCGTACGCTCCCCTCTTATGGAGGTCGGCTTTACCAAGGACGAAGAGCGCGAGCTGCTGCGCGCATGGGGCTATCCCGTTTGGAACCTGCCGGCGGGAGCCTGTCTTGCCACGCGCGTCCCCACGGGCGAGAAACTTACGCGCGAAAAGGTCGATTTAATCCGCGCCTGCGAGGACTACCTGCACGATCTTGGTCTGTCGCAGGTTCGCGCGCGCTTGGTCGGCGGCTGCATGCATATCGAAGCCGCTCACGCAGATATCACCAAGATTGCCGCCCTCGGCGGTGCTACCGTCAATGCCGAGGGCAAGACCCCGCTGCCCGCCGCCATCGAGTCCGCGCTGCGCGAGCTGGGCTGCGCCCACATCTCCCCCGAAGTCACCCCCTACATCCACGGCAATATGAACCAGTAACCTGCCAAAAAGGGACAGGTTTATTTTGGCAGGTTTTATCTGGGGAAACGCCGAATAGCCCCACATTCACAACCGCCGCAGCTCCATATGAGGCAAATGAATCCGTAGCGTTTGTCCCAAATCTTAAGTATTTGTTCGACAGAACGGCCCCTGCCGGCTCCTGCTAGACTGGTAGACTCCCAACCGTCCGTCCAGGAGTCACCATGTCGCGCAAGTCCGCCTACAAGCAAGCACTTTCTATCGGCACCGCTGTGGTGCTGGGGTTTGCGCTGTTTACGGGATCGCTCGACGGGGCGCCCAGACTGCTCTCGCCGCAAAGTGATGAACAGGCGGCGGCTCTGGCCGAGAAGCAAGACGAGAGTCCCAGCCGCACCGACGACGAGGCAGACCTGGTTGCCCGACTCGAATCGGGAACGGCAAACTCCACAGACTCCCAAAACAGCCCGAACTCTAGCGACAAGCCACATTCCGCCGCACCCGACACCGGTGATGACGTTTCCGCGGACAGCGCCGCCACCCCCATCGACGAGGTCGAAAACCCCAATCTCGACCGCGCCCGCGGCGTATACCTCAGCAGCATTCCCGACTACGCGGGCAACCCCTATGTTGCCCTGCGAGCCGACAGCACGCACCCGTTGGGCACACCATCATTCACGCTCGATGAATACGAGCGCGCTACAGAAGAAGGTTGCTTTAAGAAGTTCTCCAAGCTCGACAGCCTGGGCCGCACCCGCAAAGCGCTCGCTTGCGTGGGCCCCGAATCGCTCGGTCAAGGCGAGCGCGGCGATATCTCGCGTATCCATCCCGCCGGATGGCGCCAGCAGCGCTACGACTTTATTCCGGGCCAGAGCCTCTACAACCGCTGTCACCTCATCGCCTGGTCGCTCTGCGGCGAAAACGCCAACCGCAAGAATCTCCTCACCGGCACGCGTTATCTCAACGAAACGGGCATGCTGCCATTTGAGGAGCAGATTCTCGGCTACATCCGCGAGACGGGCAACCATGTGCTCTACCGTGTCACGCCCATGTACAACGAAGAGGAACTCGTCTGCCGTGGCGTGCGTCTTGAGGCACAATCGGTCGAGGACCACGGCAAGGCCCTCTGCTTCCACGTATATTGCTACAACCTGCAGCCGCATGTGCAGATCGACTACGCTACCGGCCGCAATCAGGCCTCGGGAGACTAGGGCCGGCCAAGCTGCCCCAAAACCTAAATGGACCGTTTTCCTCCATCCCCCAGGGATCAAAAAGGGCCGCCTGGATTGCCCAGAGCGGCCCTTGCATCGGCATGTATGTTACAGACAACGCCCAACGCTACTTGGCACGGCCCTCCTCATAGCGCTCGACCAGCTTGGCCTGAACGTCATAAGGCACCTGCTCATAGCCCGCAGGCTTCATGGTAAAGTCGCCCGTGCCGCGCGTGATGGAGCGCAGACGCGTCGAGTAATCCGTCAGCTCGGCGAGAGGCGCCTGAGCGATGACCACGGTGTCTCCGCGCTCATCGGTCTCCATACCCGTCACGCGACCGCGCGATGCCGAGATGTCGCCCATCACGGCGCCGGCGTAGCTCTCGGGAATAGTCACCGTGATTTCCTCGATGGGCTCCAGCACCACCGGGTCGGCGTCGGCGCATGCCTTGCGCAGGCCGATGCGAGCCGCCGCGCGGAACGCCATCTCGTTGGAGTCGACGCTGTGATACGAGCCATCGTACACAGCCACGCGAATGCCCGTAAGCGGGTAGCCGGCAATGATGCCGTCCTTCATGGTCTCCTGAACGCCCTTGTCCACGGCGGGAATGAGCGAGCGCGGAATGCGGCCGCCTACGACCTCGTCCACAAACTCATAGCCGTCGCTCGTACCGTCGGGCCCAATGAGCGGCTCTACGCGCAGCCAGCAGTCACCATACTGGCCGGCGCCGCCGGTCTGCTTCTTGTGGCGGCCCTGGGCAGTTGCCGTGCGGCGAATGGTCTCGCGATATGGGATGCGAATCGGCACGCTCTTGGCCGCGACCTTGGTACGGTCCTCAAGACGATTGAGCAGGACCGAAACCTGCGCCTCGCCCACCGCCGAAATGATGGTCTGGCCGGTCTCCTCGTCACGGTCGATGCTCATGGTCGGATCGGCCTTGCATGCCTTCTCGATAAACGTGTAGAGCTTCTCTTCGTCGCCGCGATTCTCGGCCTCGATGGCGATGCGGTACTGCGAGTTGGGGAACTTAAACGCCGCAGCCTCGACCTTGCCGGTAATCGAGAGCGTATCGCCCGTCTCGGCCGCCAGCTTGGGCGCCACGATGATATCGCCGGCATAGGCGTGACCGACCTCAGTCATGTCGCGGCCGCACATCACATACAGGTGAGCCAGACGATCGCTCTTGCGGGTGCGCGCGTTGATCAGCTCAAGGCCCGGCTCAAGCGTGCCCGTCAGCACCTTGATGAAGCTGATGCGACCCTGCTGAGGATCGGCCAGGGTCTTAAACACAAACGCCACCGGGCGGTCATCGTCGCTCGAGATCTTGAGCGAATCACCGTCGATGAGCGGCATTTCACCATAGTCGGTCGGCGCCGGGAAGTACGTGGCGATGTCGTCCATCAGCGAGTTGACGCCCTGCTCCTTAATGCAATCGCCCGCAAAGACCGGCACAAAGATGCGCTCGGCGATCGCCTTCGACAGCAGGCCTTCAAGCTCCTCCTGCGTCAGCGTCTCCTCGCCTTCCAAGTACTTCATCATCAGTTCGTCGTCAGCCTCGGACACCAGCTCACACAGATGGTCATGGGCCTCCTCGGCCTGGGCACGATACTCCTCGGGAATCTCCGACTCAACGGCTTCGGCGCCGTTGCAATGGCGCGCCTTCATGCGCACCAGGTCGATGATACCGTCAAAGTCCTCGCCCTCGCCCCAGGGAAGGGTCACGGCGCCCAGGCGCGTGCCAAAGCGCTCCTGCAGCAGGTCCATCGTGGTCGCAAAGCTGGCCTCGGAGCGCGACAGGCGGTTTACGAACACCGCACGCGCCAGACGCAGGTCCTCGGCGGCATACCAGAGCTTAACCGTCGTAGGCTGCGGGCCGGCCTCGGCGTCGACCACAAACAGAGCCGTCTCGCAGACGCTCATCGCGGCAAAGGCGTCGCCGATAAAATCGGGGTAGCACGGGGCATCGAGCACATTGATGCGCGCACCCTTCCAGTCGATCGGCGCAATGGTCGTCGAGATGGAAAACGCACGCTTGACCTCTTCGGGGTCATAGTCGAGCGTGGGCTTGGTGCCGTCGTGGCCGCCCAGGCGGGCGGTCTTGCCGGAAAGGTGGAGCATGGCCTCGGCGAGTGAAGTCTTGCCCACCCCACCTTGGCCTACGAGCACCACGTTCCTTACGTTACCGGTCTTGGGAGCACCCATGATGACCTCCTTGCAGGGCTGCGCGCAATGCGCGACGCCAACGGGGAGAGTTCGCGGTCGATGCCGTCCCGGGAGCAGCATGGTCGGCAGCCGATCCGGCTCACCCTCCAAATGTCCTATGCCACCACCCTACCCTCGCGGGCGACTGTCCATGCACACCTTTCGGCGCACGTATGAATACGGGCGGCGAGAGGAGGGGGCAAACGCCTGAGGCGGTTATTAAGCCCCATCGGCGCAAATAAAAACCGCCGCAGGCCATAAGACCTGCAGCGGTTTCGCCTCAATGTCAACTTGAGCCTAACCCTCGATACGGCTCAGGAACTCGCGCGTGCGCCGTTCGCGCGGATGGCCGATAACCTGCTCGGCAGGACCCTCCTCTACAATGCGACCGCCGTCCATAAAGACCACGCGATCGGCAACATCGCGCGCAAACTGCATCGCATGGGTCACGATCACCATCGTCATATTCTGCGCGGCAAGGTCTTTAATGACGCGCAGCACCTCGGCCGTTAGCTCGGGATCGAGTGCCGAGGTCGGCTCATCGAAGAACAAGATCTCTGGATCGAGCGCCAAGGCGCGCGCAATACTCACACGTTGCTGCTGACCACCCGAAAGCTCGCATGGCACCTTGTTCTCGTTGCCCGTAAGCCCCATCTGCGCGATCAACTCACGCGCACGTGCTTCGACCTGCTCGCGCGGGCGCTTGAGCACGCGGATCGGAGCGTCGGTAATGTTTTTCATCACGGTATAGTGCGGGAACAAATTGTAGTTCTGAAACACCAGGCCAAAGCGCGAGCGCGCCTGCTTGGGCACATCGCCTTTCGCATACACCGTGCCCGATCCCGCATCCGTCGCAACGGCTAGATCACCAAACGAAAGCGAGCCGCCGTCAAGCGTCTCGAGCAGCGTGGCGCAGCGCAACAGCGTTGACTTACCGCCGCCCGAAGGTCCGATAATCGCCACGACCTCGCCGCGCTTTACCTCGAGCGAGATATCCTTGAGCACCTCATTGCCACCAAACGCCTTGCGCGCGCTCGTTATATTCATTACCGTTCCGGACACGGGAACCTCCATGTGTTTGAAAAGCACGACGGAACAGGCTAGTCGTGGTAGTAGTCAAGTCGCTTTTCGGCGGCGCCCAGCAGCATCTCGACCACAAAGTTAAAGACCCAGTAGATCAGTGCCGCAATCGCAAACGGCACCATGCTCACTTGAGAGGCAACCAGTGCCTTGGCCGTCGAGAACATCTCCCCCACGCCGATGGCAAACGCCAGCGACGTGTCCTTGACCAGTGTGATGATCTCGTTGCCCATCGCCGGCAAAATGCGCTTGGCGACCTGCGGCATCACAATGTACAAAAACGTCTGCAGGCGTGAGTAACCCAGCACCTCGGCGGCCTCATATTGACCACGCGGGATAGACTGCAAACCCGAGCGATAGATCTCGGCAAAGTAGCCGGCATAGTTGATGATGAATGCCACAACGCACGCTGTCCACTTGGAATCGGGCGTGAGCGAAATACCAAAGACATAATACGGAGCAAAGTAGATGGCAAACATCTGCAGCATGAGCGGCGTACCGCGCATGACCGAAATGTAGATGCGCGCAATCCAACGCAGCGGCGCGATTCTGCTCATACGCATAAACGCCACGGGAATTCCCAAGGGAATCGAGCCCAACAGCGTGAGCACAAACAACTGCAAACTGACCAAGAAACCCTGGCCAAGCATCTGCATCATGACCTGAATAGACAACCCAAGCTCTCTTTCACAGCAACAGAACAGCAGGTGTTAATTGAAATAGGCACAGTGCCCAAGATTGCGAGCGACAAGCCCGACGAAGCGTACTTTGGTACGCGAGGAGGGTTGGAGCCGCAAGGTTGGGTGCTGTGGCTATTTCAAAACCCAGTTGTCGAAGGATAGACCGTAGCTCGCATACTTGTCGCACAGGTCCTTGACTGTACCGTCCTCATAGAGCGCCTTGAGCGACTCGGTCACGGCGTCGGCCGACTTGGTGTCGCCCTTTTTAAAGCCAACGGCGTAGTGCTCGCTGGACAGCGGCTTGTCAAGTTGCGTATAGGCATCGGGCTTGGCGGCAAGCTGATACTGGGCGATCGAAAGGTCGCAAGCCACCGCATCGACCGCGCCGCTCTCGAGCTGCATAAAAGCCGTGTTGTACTCGCCGATGGTATCGAGCGTGGCAAACGTCGCCGCCAGATCCTTCTGGTCACCTTCTAGCACATCCTGTGCGGCAGAATCGGTCTGGGTAATCACGGTCTTGCCGGCAAGGTCGTCCCAACTCTTGATGCCCGCATCCTTCTTGACCACCAGCACCTGCTCATTGAGCATGTACGGCTCGGAGAACGTGTAGTCGTCCTCGCGGCCCTCCATGGTAAAGCCGTTCCAGATGCAGTTGATGGCGCCCGAGTTGAGCAGCGTATCCTTGGCGTCCCAGTCGATGGCCTCGTACTTGACCTCCCAGCCCTGCTTATCGGCAACTGCCTTGGCCAAATCGAGATCAAAGCCGGTGTACTCGCCATCGTCGCCCACAAAGCCATACGGAGGATAGGACTTGTCAAAGCCCACCACGAGCTTCTTAGACTCCACAACGCCCTTGGCGTCCTTTGCCGCGGCAGAGCCGGCAGTGGAACCCTTGTCGGCACCACCGCCGCAGCCGACAAGACCAAGGCCAAGCACCGTGGCGAGCGAGCCGGCTAGACCAACAAACTGACGACGAGACATATCGGTATTCATGGTATTCCCCCTTGATGGCACTTTAGCTAAGTAAAGTGAGTCATGTAACGTTCAGAATCATACACTTTACCTTGATAGAGTACAAGGGAGAAGTTGCCCGGCGCGGGCGGGGAGCGGCGCGTAATTAAGTTTCCTGCTCTACAGTCCTGCGCAAGACGGAAAGCACATTAAGTGCTTTCCTTTGCGTGCGGAACTCGCGATAAACTTAATTACGCGCCGCTCCCCGCCCGCGCCGGGCAAACGTCGTTGGACTTATCACTAACGTGAAGTGGACGCTTGTATATCGTCTGCTAGCTTGGCACGGTACAATGCTTTCAGATTTCAATTTATAAATTAGTGGGGTTACTTCATGGCAGAATCTCGTGCGGAGCGTAAGGCTCGTCGTGCTTTGATCGAGGCGGCTGAGGGGTCGGAGGAGAAAAAATCTTCCAAGAAATCCAAGTCGTCTCAGGATGCGAAGGGCAGGCAAGCCAATGGCAAGGCTAAGGCCAAGCGCCCCAGCTTTTGTCGGGGCGAGGATAAGGCGCCTCAAGCTCGTTCCAAGCGCTCGCATAATGAGTCGTCCCGGTCCGCTCATAAGGCCGTTGATCCCAAGTCGCCCTGTTCCATCATGAAAGCTTGCGGTGGATGCACGGCGCTCAACAGGCCTTATAAGAAGCAGCTGGCGGCCAAGCAGGCTGCCATGGAAGAACTTTTTGCTGCTCTTTGCGAGCGTGAGGGCATAGCCGTCGACCCCATTCGCGGTATGGACGTTACCCTGGGCGACCCGGGCAAATATCCTGCGCCGCGTGGCTTTCGCCATAAGGCCGCCACTCCCTTTGCCCCCGGCAAAGGCGGCGCTGTCCGCTGCGGCTTTTTTGAGCGCGGCACGCACAGAATCGTCGCTGTTCCCGAATGCCCCGTCGAGGCACCGGGAGCCCGTCAGATTCTTAACGGCATTGCGCGTGAGGCCGAGCGCCTGCACATTCCCGCCTTTAACGAGGACAAGCATCTGGGCCTGCTTCGCTATGCCGTCGTTCGCTGCGGCTGGCGCACCGACCAGATCATGATCACCCTCGTTACCGCCCAGCGCGACCTGCCGCATGCGCAGGAATTCTTTGAGGCCATCGCCGCACTCGATCCGCGTATCGTCACCGTCGCCCAAAACATCAACGGACGCCCTGGCAACGCCATCCTGGGTGAGGAAACCCATATCGTGTATGGCGCTGAATGCATGCGCGACCAGCTACTCGGCTGCGAGTTTGATATCTCCCCCACCGCGTTCTACCAGACCAACCCGCAGCAGACCGAGCTGCTCTACCAGCTCGCTATCGACGGTATGGATCTGCACCAGGGCGATGTTCTCATGGATGCCTACTGCGGCAGCGGCACCATCGGTCTTTGCGCAGCTAAAGAAGCTCAGAACAAGGGCATCGGTATCATGTTACTTGGCGTGGAGCGCAACCCGGCGGGCATTGCCGACGCACGCCGCAACGCCGAGCTCAACGGTCTTACCCGCAGCGCCTGGTTTATGGCCGACGATGCCACCGACTACATCCTAGATGCCGCCGACAACAACGAGCGCGTCACCGTCCTTTCCATCGATCCGCCGCGTGCCGGCTCTACCCCCGAGTTCCTCGAAGCCGCCTGCGCGCTTAGACCTCGCCGCATCACCTATATCAGCTGCAACCCTGTGACCCAAGAGCGTGACCTGCACCAGCTCCTCGACGGTGGCTATCGCCTGCTCAAGATCACGCCCGTCGACATGTTCCCCCATACCGACCACACCGAAACTGTAGCGGTCCTCGAGCGCCGCTAATCCACCGGTACAAGAAGGGGGCGACCCGTCTGGGCCGCCCCCTTACTTGGTTTATGAACTCCGCTACATCCTCTTGCGCAGGTCACACACGCCGGCTGCCGCCATCTCGCGCAGTAGCGTCTCGCGGTCGCGTGTCACGATCAAATCCAGCGGAAAGTGAATCTCGTCGAGCATCTTGCGCGCTTGGTCGAGCTTACCAATTGCCATACCAATGTGCGCATCGGTCGAGACGCCAATTCCCACGCCCAGCTCGGCGCACCGCTCGGCAATCTTGCGGCACACGTCCCAATGCTCGGCATCCGCGCCATGCTCAAGACTGTGATTGTTGATCTCGATGATCTTGTGCTTAGCCTTAGCAGCAAGCAACACCTCGTCGATATCGAACGGCACGCCCGATCGACCCGTATGCCCCAGCATAAACACCTTGGGGTGCTCCAGAGCATTGATATACATCTCGGTCGTCTGGGCCAGCGTCGCGCCTTCAGCGAACTGCGGATTATGCACGCTTGCAACCAAATAATCCAAATTACGCGTAACCCGATCGAACAGCGAATGCTGACGGCTGTACGAATCGCCGGCAATATCGAGCGTGACAGGAGTGTCCTCGCCAAACAGGCTTCCGTCCAGCGAAACGATATCGGCCTCGGCGCCACGCAGCACCAACACGCCGCTCCAAATGCGCGGCCATATATCCTGGTTGATAAAGAACTGGTAACTGCGCAGGTCATTGGGGCAAGCCGTAACCATAGAGCTCAGATGGTCGGCAGATCCAAGAACCTGCAGGCCACGCTCTGCCGCCCAGTACACATTCTCCTCAATGGTCGAATATGCATGCGCAGAGAACATCGTATGGGTATGAATGTCACAGGAAAGCAGGTAGGGCATCAGGTCTCCTTATCTGGTATGGCCGTCGCGTATATTCATTGTACGCATAGCCTTCGATAGTCGTAAAACCGCTCCATCCCAAAGACACAACGTCCATGACAACGGGGTCCGGTTTAACACCAAACCCCGTTTCACGTAAAACATTGTAGGCAGAGCGCTCTGCTTTTAACGATACTCGTCCGCCAACTGTTTCCAAGCGGGTAGCGAATTGATAATCGTTTCGTAACTCACGCAATAACCCAAGCGGAACCAACCCGGCATGCCAAAGCTATCCGAAGGCACCGCGAGCAACTCGTACTTCTTTGCACGCTCGCAAAAAGCGTTTGCGTCGGGCTCGAGCGCCTTCACCCACAGATAGAAAGCGCCGTCCGGCTCAACGTAGGTGTAGCCGTACTCCGCCAATGCGTCGGTGAGCGCCGTTCGGTTGCGAGCATAGGCTTCGACATCACTCGGCTCATCGATGCAGTCGATAATCACGCGCTGGAAGAGCGCCGGTGCGCACACAAAACCCAGTGTACGGGCGGCACCGGCGACGGCCGGCATAAGGCGAGCAGCCTGCGGATTGGTGTTGGGAACCAAGATCCAGCCCACACGCTCACCCGGCAGCGACAGCGACTTGGAATACGAATAGCACACGACGGTGTTCTCGTAGATTGAGGGTACCCAGGGTACCTCGGCACCGTACACGATCTCGCGGTACGGCTCATCCGAGATGAGCATAATCGGATTCTCGGGATCACGCTTGGCATTGACCTCGCGCAGAATATTGGCCAGTCGCGTCAGCGTGTCACGCGTATATACGGCACCGGTCGGGTTGTTGGGCGAGTCGATAATGACGGCCGCCGTCTTATCAGTAATCGCCTTGAGCACGTTGCCCACACTCAGCTGGAACGTGTCTTCATCGGCGGGTGCCTCGACACACGTACAGCCGGCCTTCTCAATCCACACGCGATACTCCGGAAAGTACGGGGCGATAACAATGACCTCGTCACCGGGATTGGTAACAGCGTTGAGCGTGCAGGTGAGCGAAGCCGCCGCACCCACGGTCATAAAGACATCTTTACCCTCATAGCTCGTGCCAAAACGACGGTTGAGCGACTCGGCCACAGCGACACGACATTGCGGCAGGCCTGGTGCGGGCGTGTATCCGTGCAGTTGGTCGCTCGGCAGCTCCAAGGCCTTTTTGATGGACTCCGCCACGGCAGCGGGCGCCGGAACACTCGGGTTGCCCAGCGAAAAATCGAATACGTTCTCCGCACCGATCTGTGCCTTGCGTTCAAGTCCATAGCTAAAGATCTCGCGGATGATAGAGCTTTCCGCGCCGCGAGCAAACATGGTTTCGTTGATCATCTGTTCCCCTTTCGCATAGGCGGTATTGTACGCTTTAGTCAAGCAAAGTACCGCAGCAATGTTAATTGGGGACAGACTTAAATGCGTGAAAACGCTCATTTAAGTCTGTCCCCAATCAACAGATGGCCCCATATCGCTCAAAAGAAAAAGCCTCCGCAGGTTTCCCCGCGGAGGCTCTCGCGACAAAGACTACTCGTCGGCCTCGGTGTCGCCATCGGCCTTTTTTGTGTCAGCAGCCTCGACATCGTCAGCGCTATCGGATGCGACTTCGGCATCTTCCTGCATGGCCGCCTGCGCAAAAGCTGCGGCATCAGCTGCCAGCTCCTCCTCGCTCATACGAGGCATGCGCTTTTTGGTCGGCACGCCGCCCGCCTTGGCGTTGCGCTCCTCCTTGGCTGCCAGAATGTCGCCCTCGCGCTCAAGGTAGGCATCCCAGTCGTTGTCAAGCAGGGCGTTCACGGCGTCGCCTTCGACGGTCTCGCGCTCAAGCAGCACCTTCGCCATCAGATCGAGCTGATCGCGACGGGCATCCAAAATCTCAACAGCACGGCGATGGGCCTCACGCATGATGCGCTGAACCTCGATATCGATGCGGCGCGCCGTCTCCTCGGAGTAATCCTGGTGATCGGCATAATCGCGACCAAGGAACACCTGATGCTGCGCCTCGCCAAACACTTGCGTGCCCAGCTCCTCGCTCATGCCAAAACGCGTAACCATCTCGCGCGCCATCTTGGTCGCGCGCTCCAGATCGTTGCTCGCGCCCGATGTAATGTCATCGCACATGAGCTCCTCGGCAACGCGACCGCCCAAGAACACGGCAAGCTCGTCGAGCATCTCGTTCTTGGTCTTGAGGAAGTGATCCTCCTGCGGAAGCTGCAGCGTATAGCCCAGAGCCTGACCGCGGCTGACAATCGAAATCTTGTGAACCGGATCGGAGTGCTCCAGGATGTGACCCACCAGAGCATGACCGCTCTCGTGGTAGGCAATCGTGGTGCGCTCGGCTTCGGTCATCACGCGCCCCTTGCGCTGCGGTCCTGCAATCACGCGCTCCATCGATTCTTCGACCTCGTCCATCGAGATCACGGAGCGATGACGGCGAGCGGCAAGCAGCGCGGACTCGTTGAGCAGGTTTGCCAGGTCGGCACCGGTAAAGCCAACGGTCATCTGGGCGAGCTTCTCAAACTTAACGTCCTCATCCATTGGCTTGTTCTCGGCATGCACGCGCAAGATCTGCTCGCGCCCCTTCACATCCGGGCGGTCGACCGTAACCTGGCGGTCAAAACGACCGGGGCGCAGCAATGCCGGATCCAGAATATCGGGGCGGTTGGTCGCGGCGATCAGGATGACCGATTCGCTTTCCTCAAAACCGTCCATTTCGACCAGCAGCTGGTTGAGCGTCTGCTCGCGCTCGTCGTGACCGCCGCCCAGACCGGCTCCGCGCTGACGTCCCACGGCATCGATCTCGTCAATGAAGATGATCGACGGAGCCTGAGACTTGGCCTCCTTAAAGAGGTCGCGCACGCGGCTGGCGCCGACGCCCACGAACATCTCGACAAAGTCAGAGCCCGAGATGCTAAAGAACGGGACACCGGCCTCTCCGGCAACGGCCTTGGCCAGTAACGTCTTACCGGTACCCGGAGGGCCCACCAGCAAAACGCCGCGCGGGATCTTGGCACCCAGCTTGCGATAACGGTCCGGATCGCTCAAGAAATCGCGAATCTCTTCGAGCTCCTCAACAGCCTCGTCCACGCCGGCAACGTCTTCGAACTTGACCTTGGGACGCGTAGCCTCGTTGGTCTTGGCGTTGGTCTTGCCAAACTGCATGTTCCTATTATTGGCGCCCATCATCTGGCGCATAAAGTAGAACATGATGGCGATCAGGGCAATCGTCGGCAGTACGCTCATCGCCAAGTCGCCCCAAAAATCGGGGTCGTTGGTGTTGACGATGTACTTAGTGTCGGGATGCTCCGCCATGAGCTCGGCAAGCGAATCGGAGCCGACATAGGTCGAGGAAAAGCTCTTGAGCTCACTCGTGTCGCCCTTGTCCTTTTTCGCCTTCCAGTAATGACCCGTCACACTTCCGTCCTGAACCGTATAGGTCAGATCTTCGACGCGATCCTGCTTGATGGCGCTCACCATCTCGCTCGTCGCGAGCTTAACGGTATTGCTGGAGCTGGCAAAGCCGGAACCCATATTAAAGAAGGCATAGCCCAGAAGTGCGCAAGCCAAAAGAAAATACAGCCAGCCCGTACGTGTGGGTTTCTTGCCTCCGGGCATCCCCGGAATCTTAGGGTCCCGGGGTGTCTGGGAATTGTAGTCGTTACGGTCGTCGGGCATCTTACGAATAAACCTCCGGTTTCAAAATGCCCAGATACGGAAGGTTGCGATAGCGCTCGGCATAGTCGAGGCCGTAGCCCACCACAAAGGCATCGGGGCAATGGGTTCCAACATACTTGGGCGTAATGGCCGAGATGCGGTCCTCAACGTCCTTCCACAGGAAGGCGGCGACCTCCAGAGAAGCGGGCTTGCGGCTCTCAAGGTTCTTCATCAGATACTTGAGCGTCAGGCCCGAGTCCAGAATGTCTTCAACGATCAGCACGTCACGACCGCGGATATCGATATCAAGGTCTTTGATGATACGCACGATGCCCGAGGACTTCACACCGTCGCCATAGCTCGAAACGGCCATGAAATCGATATTGGTCGGCAGCTCGATCTTGCGCATCAGGTCGCCCATAAAGACCACAGCGCCGCGCAAGACCGCAATCAGCACCAGATCCTTACCCGCGTAGTCGCGCGTAATCTCCTCGCCCAGGCGAGAGACGATACCGTCGATATCCTCCTGCGTAAACAGAACCTTCTCGATATCCGGATGTTGAGAAGCCATGACAACCCTTTCTTGTGCTTAATCGCCCACACACCGCCGTATGGACGCGAACTACACATTCTAGCAGCGCACGGGGTATATTTTCCAGCCCGTGCACCATCAGCGCGGGAATACCGTCAACGCCGCACAGAAAAACTGGTGCGAGGGGCTAATCCGCGTCAACCACGCGAAGCAGATAGGCCACACGCGTCGCCGCCGTGCACTTAAAGCGTTCGTCCGCGCGAACTCCGGCGACCCACACCACGACACCCCCCGGTGCCGTCCTTACCATGGGCACGCCGGTGCGCTCGGAAACGGGAATACGGGCCTCGCACAACAAGTCGGATACCTTCTTGCTTCGGCCACTCATGCCTAACGGGCACATCACGTCTCCCGGTGCGGGACCGTCCACCCACAGGCGCGCCAATCGCCCCTCGGCAGGAACCTCGCCGCGCGAGCCCGCCAAGATCCGCTCGCTATCGCTGTTGGCAAAACCCAGGGCAGCCGCGTCCACCAAAGCTGCCACTTCCCCAGCAGCCGCAAGCTCACGGGCGCGGCGCACGATATCGCATCCCGGCTCAACGGCTATCGCTTCTGTGACCAGCATACGTCCCCCGCCCAACGACATACGGCCGGGTATGGTAATCCAGTCCGCAACCAAGCCCTCACGAGCCGCCGGTGCCTTAAACGCCAGCATGCCAAACTCAACACGTGCGTCAATCCCCGCCGGAAGCGTAACCGAACCCGCACCCTCGGCAACACAGGAGAGGACTCGCTCCACATGGCGCATCTCTGGGCGAGCGTCCGGATCGATGCGTTTAATCGCCAGTCGCACGATGCGCCGCGCGATTACCACCTCGGCCGCAGCAAGGCGTCTGGCATCAAGCACCAGCGCGCCCGCTGCCTCTTTGCGCAGGCAGCTTCGAAACGCCTGTGCCGACAACTGGGATAGAAACGCATCCTCATCACCCAAGATCTCACAGGCGGCACCAATCGTCTTGCACACGCTCGCATTACGCTGCGCCAGCACTGGCATTACCCGGTGGCGAACGTAGTTTCGCAGATACGAGATATCTTCGTTGGTCTCGTCCTCGCGCCACGGCTGACCATGCACCTGCAGATAGCCCACAAGCTCGCCATGAGTTAGGTCGAGCAAGGGGCGTACCACAATATTCCTTCGGCGGGGAATGCTCGAGAGCCCAGCAGGGCCCGACCCCTTAATGGCGTTCATCAAAAATGTTTCCGCGCGGTCTGAAGAGGTATGGGCAGTACAGATGCGCGCCGCCGTTCTCGGCGCCCCCATCTTGGCACAAAGCTCGCGAACATACCTTCGCGCCGCGGCATAACGCACCTCGCGCGCAGCCGCCTCGATATTGCCCGACTCCCCATCAAAATAGGCGTGCTCCACGCACAGCGGCAAGCCATATTGTGCGCAGAGCTCGCGCACAAAGGCCTCGTCGCCGTCGGACGCCTTGCCTCGCAGGTGATGGTTTACATGAAGCACATGTAGGCGCTCGCGAGCAATGGGGGCAACGCCGCGTCCATCTTGGATATCCAGCTTTGATGTGCACGCCATAAGAAGCAGTGCCGTCGAGTCCGCACCGCCTGATACCATGAGCACCACAGGAGCAGCCTGCCGCCTCGTCCGGGTCTCATCGACTGCCCCGGGTACGGCATGGTGTCCGTAATGCTGTGATACCGTTGGCATTCGCTTCCTCCTCTATTCGTCAGCACTCATTGTATCCTTTGGAATCTTATGTCTCGCCTGCACCTTCATATCCTCGGCAGCGGCTCTAAAGGCAACTGCGCACTCATCGAGGGCCCGCAGGGGCTCATCATGGTCGATGACGGACTGTCCCGCCGCGAAACGCTCAAACGCATGGCTGAGCTCGGCCTTTCGGCAGACGACGTGTCCGCCCTTGTTGTCACCCATGAGCACAGCGACCACATTAAGGGGCTTGAGGTGTGGTGTAAACATTGGAACGGACCGGTCTTTTCCAGCAGAGGCACGCTCGCATCAAAGGAAAGCCTCGCACATCTGTCTGTTGAGGAATTCGACCCAGGTGACGCCCTCTCTATTGCCGGGGTCCACATTCAAACGTATTCGACATCGCACGACGTCGTCAATCCTGTCGGCTACCGTTTTGATGCCCAGGGTGATTCGGTTGGCTTTGCCACCGACACCGGCGAGTTGTCGAAGCATGGCATCGATACGCTCAAGGACTGTCGCATTCTCGCGCTTGAAAGCAACCACGATGTAGCCATGCTGCGTCAAGGAGACTATCCTCGCTTTCTTCAGGAGCGCATCCTGTCTGCAAAAGGGCATCTCTCCAACGATCAGGCCGCCGATGCCGCACGCGCGCTGGTAACCGATCGCACCGAGCAGCTTATCGCGATGCACATTAGCCAAGACAACAATCGCCCAAGCCTTACCGTCAAAAGCTACGCAAGCTCACTTGGGGCAACACTCGACAACGAGCTTGGTAGCACCGCCACCCGCGTTGAGGGGCCACATAAACTCACAATACGTCCCGCCGGGCAATATCGGCCCATGACCATTCAGTAGGCCGTCTCAAATATTCAGTAGGCCGTCTCAAATATTCAGTAGGCCGTCTCAAATATTCAGTAGGCTGTCTCAAATAGAAAAGGGGGCCGGGAATCGCTTCCCAGCCCCCTTAGCTCAGGCACCGATGTTAATGGCCGATAACGTTAGTCGATGAAAATCTTCGTAACGTTCTTCTTCTCGACAATCTTAGGAACCGTAACGGTAAGGATGCCGTCAGCATACTTTGCAGAAAGGCCCTCGCTCGAAGCATCCTTCAGGTACACACCGCGCGTCGCGCTGTAAGAGCAAAACTCCTTCTGCAAGTAGTTCTTGTCCTTGTTCTCTTCGCTCTCCTCAACATTCACGCTAATGGAAAGACGACCCTCATTGAGCTCAACGTCGATGTCGTCCTTTGCAACGCCGGTCAAATAGGCCTTAACCTCGTAACCGTCGCCCTTGTCCTCAACATCAACGGGAAACGCCTTGGAGGCGATCGAGTTGTTTGCCAGATCGGTCATATCATCAAACAGATCGAACAACGAGCTAGCAGAGGGACGAACACCAAAAACCGAACGATAAGGAACCATGCTTGCCATGACTACCACTCCTTTAAGGGACTGCCGAGCCATCTTCTAGGTGGCAGGGACTTCTTTTGACGCTTTAATATATGCCCATCCATTTCTTATATATACATTTTGATATAAAGTTTTTTGAGTCTCTATCTATAAGCATATCTAAGTCTATGTGACTAAGGTTTAAGGAGGTCAAGGTTCTTTGAACCGTGCCTTAAATACCAAATGTGCCCTAGCTAAACAAAGCTGGGGCTTACAATGAGCGTATACACAATATTAATGACAACCTAAGGGCATCATGGACGATCAAGCCTCCGACAATTCGTATGATCAGATGCAGAACGATAAATCAACCTATCCGCAGACCATACGCTACCATCGTCCCCATATTTCCCAAGAGCCTATTGACGATACAGAGCCTGAATATGTAACTCGCAATCGTTATCAAACCCTTGAAGAATCTCAATCAGGTCGCAAACACATGGGCGTCGCACCGAGCGAATCGGCGTATCTCAAAGATGCCCCCTTATCCAAAAACAGCGCATGCAACCAGGAGCAGGCCCGAACACCCGCTAAGCAACAACGAAGAGAGCCTCGCCCTAAGCAGACCCTAACGCATTCTGCCCGCTATTTAGAGACGCCGAAGCAAGGAAAATCGATATTTATATCGTCTAACAGACGACGCAAACAGCACCGGCTCCAAATCGCGCTCTTGATCATTGCCATCGCGGCAATCGCGCTGGTCATTCGTTTTATTTTCTTCAAATAGAAAAGACAATTAAGCCGCAGGGGCTGTAAGTTTACAACGCCCAAACG
>NZ_JBNPKM010000014.1:0-62724 GCF_050312955.1 Collinsella sp. SGI.241 | reverse complement strand
TCGCATGCGGAAAACGCATCCCAGAACGGAGGTCCAAACTGGGATGCGCTTTCCGCTATTGAAGATATGAGGCTGCGAATCAGCTGCTCGGCCTATGCCTATGCCTGCTGCCAGGTGTCGACAAGCTCCTTGGCTGCGGCGTGGGGGTCGTCAGCGCTGCAGACGGCGCTCACCACAAAGAAGCCGTCGACGCCGGTGGCCTTGAGCTGCGGCAGATCGGCTTTTTTGACGCCGCCGCCGACCACGATGGGAACGGGGCTTGCCTCATGGAGCGCGGCCAGGTCCTCAAAGCTCTTGGTGATGATGGAGCCATCTGCCGCGCGTCCACAGTCGCGCTTGGTCTCGGTCTCGTGGAGCGGGCCGATGCCCAGGTAGTCGACTAGGCTCATGTCGGCGGTCTTGACGTACTCGAGCATTTCCTCGCAACGGGCCGAAAGGCCCACGATGGCATCGGGGCCCAGAAGCTTGCGGCAGACCTCGACGGGAATATCGCTCTGGCCCACATGCACGCCGTCGACGGCGATACCCTGTTCGCGTGCGGCGAGTACGCAGTCCAGACGGTCGTCGATAAGCAGGGCGACCTTGCCGGTCTTGCCGGCGCGAGCGATAGCCTGCGCGGCGTCGCCCGTCAGCGCGATGATCTCGCGGGCACTTGCCACCTTGGAGCGCACCTGGATGCAGGTAAAGCCGGCATCCAGCGCCTGCGCTACCACATCGCCCACGGGACGTCCCAGCGTGTTTTCGGGGCCGAGTACCAGATAGGCCGAGATATCAAGGTTGTCGCGGATGCTCATCGTGCTTCCTCCTGCTTTTTGATCTGCGCTTCCATGCGCTCGAGTTTGCCGGTCATGGTGTCGGTAAAACCGGGTCGAATATCGGCTTTGAGCACGACTTCGGTGCGGATGCCCTTGCTTGCCAACACAAAGGTTGCGTCGCGTACGACCTGCATGACCTCGTCCCAGTCGCCCTCGATCTCGGTGAACATCGAGGTGGTGCGGTTGGGAAGGCCGCTCTCGCGAATGACGCGCACGACCTCGGCGACCTCGGCGGACAGCTCGTCGCCTGTGCCGCACGGGGCGATGGCTACGGCGACGAGCGTGTTCATGTCGGCAGCGGTTGCGGGTTCGGACATGGCTTATGCCTCCTCGAGCTCGAGGTGGTTATTCGCAATATCCTGAGCGGTCGCGCGGTAGAGTTCGTCGATAAAGGCGACCTTAAAGCTTGCCGGGGCATCAGCGACAGCGGCGGCACGCGTGCCGGCAACGTTGTAGACAGCGGTACCGCAGATGGCTGCCGTAAACGGATCGGCGGCGCAAGCGTACACGGCCAGGACGCCGCCCTGCGAGCAGCCACAGCCGGTAATCTTGGACATGAGCGGGCTGCCGCCGTGGGACTTGGCCACGGTCGTGCCGTCGGTAATCAGGTCGACTTCGCCCGAGACCACTACGGCGCCGCCGGTGTAGCGGGCGAGTGCCACGGCAGCGCCGCGGGCGGCGTCGACCGTATCGGTGGTATCGACACCGCGCACGCGGCTCAGGTCAGCCGCCTCGCCTTCAAGACCCCACAGGCCGGCGAGCGCGATGATCTCGGAGGCGTTGCCGCGCACGATGGCGGGCTTGTACTGCTTGAGCTCGTTTACCAGCTGGGTGCGCAGGCTACCGATGCCCAGGCCCACCGGATCGAGCACCCAGGGTTTGCCGGCGTCGTGTGCCGCTTTGGCCGCACGGGGGATCGTCTGCTCGTAGATGGGGAAGAGCGTGCCCATGTTGAGATAGATGGCGCCGCCGCCGGCAACGAGCGCCTCGCCCTCGTCGGGCAGATAGACCATGGCGGCCGAACCGCCTACGGCGAGCTGCGCGTTGGCGACAAAGTCGATCGTCACCGTGTTGGTGATGGAGCCGGCCATCGGGTTGGTGGCGCGAATCTCCTCCACGGCCTTAACCACATTTTGTTTAAGCTGTTTCGAATCAATCACTGCACATGCCTCCTTGGCATAGAAAAGGGGCGCTGTGCATAGACAGCGCCCCTGTAAAGGCGGCATGCTCCCTACGCCAGCATTAACTGACAGGTTCAAAGGATTGGGCCCCATGCCCTCTCAGCCTTGTGGTTTGCACCGCCGGCACTCCCGCATCGAATCTGTTGTTCCCTATACTAGCGCACCTGCCAAAAAGGGACAGGTTTATTTTGGTAGGTGGCAACTGGGGCGTCGCATTTTCCCAGATAAAACCTGCCAAAATAAACCTGTCCCTTATTGGCAGGTCGCTACAATGGATACGGTGAAAATGACTGGGGGCCTTATGATCAAACTTGTGCTGACCGATATGGACGATACGTTGATTCCAGCCGGGCATGACGGCGCCAGCGACTACGCCATCGAGGGCATTCATGCCATGCAGGCGGCGGGCCTGCACTTTGGCCCGGTTTCGGGCCGTCAGCCTTCCGCGATGGGCTGGATGTTTCGTAATCGTTCCGAGTGCTTCTCGACCGGTGCGTTCTGCAACGGCCAGGTCATGTTTGTCGACGGCGAGGTGGTAGCCTCGCATGCGACCGATAACGCCGCCCTTATTCGCTTGGCTGACTACTTGGAGCAAGAGACCGATGATACCTATCTGAAGGTCTACAGCCTGGGTGATGACTTTTGGGACAATGACGCCTATTGTGTGACGAGCGACCCCGAGCGCGTGTGTCGCGCTATGGAGTCGGGCGGCAACGCGTGGCTCAAAGGCGAAGAGGCCCCGTGCCGTCCCGTTGTCGGTGACGCGCCGGTGTTCAAGGCGAATATCTGGAGTGCCCGTTCGCGTGAGGGGCTCGCGGAGCTGCGCGAGCGCGTTGCCGCCGAGGTGCCGGAACTCTCGCTTGTGTTTCCCAACAACCGAGTGCGCCTTTTCGATATCTTGCCGGCTGGTTGGGACAAGGGCTGTGCCACGCTGGAGCTGGCGCGTGCTTTGGGCCTGACGCCCGATGAAGTGGCGGTGTTCGGCGATTCCGATAACGATCTGCCCATGATTAATGCCGTTCCCAACTCCGTTGCAGTCGCCAATGCCAATGAGGCCGTCACGGCTGCCGCGCGTTGGCATATCGGCGCTGCGGCAGACGATGCGGTTGCCGGGGCTCTGCACCAGATTGCCGCCTGCGCCGCGACGGGGGCGATGCCGTCGTTTATGCGCCAGATGGACGCGACGGGTCATGGCGTCACGAACGTCTAGGGAGAAAGTCATGAAGCTTCAGCAGCTCAGGTATGTGGTTAAAGTTGCCGAATGCGGCAGCATCACCGAGGCCTCGCGCCGGCTCTTTGTGTCGCAGCCTTCGATTACCGCGTCGATTCGCGATCTCGAAAACGAGATGGGTGTGCACATCTTTGAGCGCACCAACAAGGGCGTCATTGTGTCCGAGGAAGGCGAGACATTCTTGGGCTACGCGCGCCAGGTACTCGATCAGGCCGACCTGCTCGAGGGCAAGTACAAGGGGGCATCCGAGCAAGTGCCGCACTTTAGTGTGAGCTGTCAGCATTATTCCTTTGCCGTCAATGCGTTTGTCGACGTGATCCGTGAGTTCGATGCCGCGCGCTACGACTTTACCCTGCGCGAGGAACAGACTCACGAGATCATCGAAGATGTCGCGCACATGAAGAGTGAACTGGGCATTCTGTACTTATCCGAACATAACCGCGAGGTTATCGAGCGCATGCTGGCGGCCAACGAGCTCGTATTCGAAGGACTCTTCTGCGCCACGCCGCACGTCTTTGTATGCGCCGACCATCCACTGGCGGACCACGCCAGCGTGACGCTCGAGGACTTGGAAGACTATCCGTTCCTATCCTACGAGCAAGGCAGCTACAACTCGTTTTACTATTCCGAGGAACTGACCTCGACGTTTGAGCGCCGCAAGAATATCCGCGTGCGCGACCGTGCGACCTTGTTCAACCTAGCCATGGGTCTCAACGGCTACACGGTGTGTTCGGGCGTGATTAGCCACGAGCTTAATGGCCCCGGTATTATCTCGATTCCGCTCGATGTGGATGAATACATGGAGATCGGCATTATCACGCGCAAGAATACGACGCTCACGCGCTATGGACAGGCTTATGTCGAGGCCATCCGGAGGCATATCTAACCGGTAGCGTTTGATGTTGCTGTCTTGGGCTGTCGAAATGGCTATAGGAAAACTATATGGCAAACATATATAAACGCATATTTTACGATAACCAGGAGTGCGCTCATACTCTTTCTCGCCAAAGCATTCCATGCAAAAGGAGATTCCTATGAGCAATTCCACCCAGCTCAAAGCGCCGTTTCGCGCCGATATCGTCGGCAGTTTTCTTCGTCCGCAGGCCGTAAAGGACGCCCGCGCTGCCTATGCGGCAGGCGCGCTTGATGCCGAGGGACTTAAGGCGGTCGAGGACGAGGCCATTCGCGATTTGGTGGCAAAGCAAAAGGCCGCCGGCCTGCAGGTCATCACCGACGGCGAGTTCCGCCGCAGCTACTGGCACCTCGATTTTATGTGGGGTCTCAACGGCATCGAGCGCCGCACTTCGCGTACGGGCTATATGTTCCACGATGAGGAGACTACCGCCGACACCGCCGTGGTGACCGGACCTATTAGCGGCGAGAACCATCCGTTCGTCGAGCACTTCAAGTTTGTCAAGGCGCTCGAGGGCAAGGGTCAGGTCGCGCGGCAAACCATTCCGGCGCCGATCCAGACGTTCTCCGAAGTCACGCTCGACCGCTGCGATGGCCAGCAGGAGAGCCTGCGCGCCGTCTACAAGACCGACGAAGAGCTCGCCGATGCCATCGCCGCAGCATACCGCACCGTGATTGCCGATCTGTATGCCGCGGGTTGCCGCAACATCCAATTTGATGACTGCACCTGGGGCATCTATTGCGATACTGACTTTGTGTCCAAGACCGGCATGAGCCCGGTTGATCTGCAAAAGGTGAGCGAGCTGGGCGTGGCGCTCAACAATGCTGCCATCGCAGGCAAGCCTGACGACTTGGTGATCAATACGCATGTATGCCGTGGCAACTACCACTCTACTTATGCCTTTGAGGGAGGCTATGATCCCATCGCCCCGTACCTGTTTGCGCATGAGGACGTTGACGCGTTCTATCTGGAGTTCGACACTCCGCGCGCCGGTGGCTTTGAGCCGCTCAAGTACGTTGCGCCCGGTAAGAAGGTCGTGTTGGGCCTGGTGACCACCAAGGCAGCCGAGCTCGAGGACGAGGACGCGACCGTCGAGCGTATTCATGAGGCGGCAAAGTACGTGCCGCTTGAGAATCTGTATCTGTCTCCGCAGTGTGGCTTTGCCAGCTGCGAGATTGGCAACAAGCTGACCGAAGGCGAGCAGTGGGCAAAGATCGCGCTGGTCAAGCGTATTGCCGAACGTGTTTGGAAATAGCGGTACCGTTTGCAAGTGACGGCGCGTGCGAGACATGGTGTATCGCGTACAATGGTTCGGACCGTATCGTTCGGGCAGGTTATCCGCTATGCCCGAGCGCCCTTCCATTCGAAAGGACATCCATGTCCCAGTCCTCGACGCCCGCCGTCACCGATGCCATCTACGACGCTTCGTCGCTCGGCCGCCCGCGCATGCTCCTGCTCGGTCTGCAGCACCTGTTTGCCATGTTTGGTGCCACGGTGCTGGTGCCCGTGCTCACCGGCCTTTCGGTATCGGCAACGCTTTTGTTTGCCGGCTTGGGCACGCTGCTATTCCACTTCCTGTCACGCGGTAAGGTCCCCGCATTTTTGGGCTCATCGTTTGCCTTTATTGCCGGCTATGCCGCAATCGCGCCCAACGGCGAGGCCGAGCTCTTGCCCTACGCTTGCCTGGGCGTTGCCTGCGCCGGTTTGCTCTACCCGGTGCTTGCGGCGCTCTTCCGCGCGTTTGGTGCCAAGCGCGTCATGCGCTTCTTCCCGCCGGTGGTGACTGGCCCCATCGTCATTTCGGTCGGTCTGATCCTGGCGAGTTCCGCTATTGCCAACTGCCAGACTAACTGGCTCGTTGCCGTGGTTGCCGTCGCCGTAATCGTCATCTGCAATATTTGGGGTCGCGGCATGGTCAAGATCGTGCCGATTTTACTGGGCGTCGTGGTGAGCTATGCCGTTGCAGCTGCGCTGGGCGAGGTCGATTTCTCCGGCGTCGCAGCCGCTCCCTGGCTTGGCTTGCCCGTCGTGTGGGACAACACGGTGTTTGCACTCTTTGGGCCGCAGTTCGATAGCGGCCTTGCCACGACGGCCATCATCACCATCATGCCGCTGGCCTTTGCAACCATGATCGAGCATATCGGCGATATATCCGCTATTGGTTCCACCTGCGAGCGCAACTACATCGCCGATCCCGGCCTGCATCGCACGCTGCTCGGTGATGGTCTCGCCACGATTCTGGCTTCGCTCTTTGGCGCTCCGGCCAACACCACGTATGGCGAGAACACCGGCGTGCTCGCCCTGACGCGTGTGTTTGACCCGCGCGTGATTCGCATTGCCGCGTGCTGCGCCATCGTGCTTTCGTTCTGCCCCAAGTTCGCTGCCGTGATCGCCGCCATGCCGGCATGCGTTATCGGCGGCGTGTCGCTCGTGCTCTATGGCATGATCAGCGCCGTGGGCGTCCGTAACCTCATCGAGAACCAGGTCGATTTCCAGAACAACCGCAATGTGCTGGTGGCGGCTCTGGTGCTCGTGCTCTCACTCGGCATTGCCTACAGCGCCGCCGGTGGCATCGTGCTGAAGCTGTTCGGCGTGACGATTTCGCTTTCGGGCCTTGCCGTGGGCTCGCTGGTGGGCATCGTGCTCAACGCGATTCTGCCTGGCAACGACTTTGAGTTCGCCGTTTCCGAACTCGAGGAGACTGTCGAGTAGTAGTTGTGTTCAGCTAAATCAAAAAAATGGCGCCCGTGCGTACGCGTGGGCGCCATTTTTAATGCGTCAGTATCCAGTGTATGCCGCGGGCCATGCGCAGACCGGTTTGGGCAAAGTGGTTACCGGGGTTGAGCTCGAAGGTCGCGGGGATGCCTCGGTCGCCGAGTAGTTTTTCCATTGCGCGCGTGTCGTCGAGTACGTGCCGCATCATGCGGTTGGGCGTCTTGGTCTCCTTTTTGCCGAGTGATAGATAGACGGCGTTGGGCGCGGCTGGCATCGTGTGCCCGTGTGCGTAATCGACAAATCCGGGAAACCATAGGGACCCCGATGCGCTTGCGGCACGGTTAAAGGCATCGGTCTGCCAGAGCGACCAAAGCGAAAAGAGGCCCGCCAATGAGTAACCGGCAATGCCGCGCCAGGTAGGCGGGCAGGGAAGTGATGGCTCGACCTCTGGGATTATCCGATTCAGCAGTTCATCGAGAAACTCGGACGCCTGACCACCAAAGGGCTCGGCATCGCGCACGGTTCCGTCGCATTCCCAAGGGCTCAGCTCGCGATTCCAATTGAGCTCGCCAATGGCGACCAGGGTGAATGGCGGGCAATCAAGCTCAAGACAACGGCTATAGACCTCGGTGCCGTCACCCATGACCGCGGGAAGGTAAATGACGGGCGCGCTTTCGACATGCTTTGAATGAATGGTTATCTGCTTTTGACGCGCTTCCATGACAAGCTTCTCTCTGCATTTCGACATCTACAAATACGATTGTCGCACGTCGGCGTAGGGACCGTCGCTAAAAGAAAGGCGCAGAGCCGCTTGATACGACTCTGCGCCTTGAGGTTTTGCTTTGGCAGCTTTGCCCTTACGCTACAAAGAAGTAGACGAGGAAGGCGAGTGCTGCGATCCACATGAGCGGCTTGACCTTGGAGGCCTCGCCCTTAAAGAGCGCGACGACCACGTAGGCGATAAAGCCCAGACCGATGCCGGCAGAGATGGAGTAGGTGAAGGGCACGCCGGCGACAATCATGAACGCTGGGAAACCCTGCGACACGTCGGACCAGTCGATCTCGGAGGCCTCGCTCATCATGAGGTAGCCGACGTAGACCAGAGCACCGCAGGTGGCGGCGCTGGAAACGATGGTGACGATGGGGGAGAAGAACGCGGCGAGAATGAACAGCACGCCGGTGGTGACGGAGGTGAGGCCCGTGCGGCCACCGTCGGCAGCGCCAGAGGTGGACTCGACGAAGGTGGTGATGGAGGAGACGCCCATAAAACCGCCCACAGCAGCGGCGGCGGAGTCGACGATCAGGATCTCCTTGATATTCTCGACGTTGCCGTCGTCGGTGAGGAACTCGCCCTGCTTGGCCACGGCCATCGCGGTGCCCATGGTGTCGAAGAAGTCACTCATGAGCAGCGAGAACGAGATGACGAGGAGCGTGGGGTCGGTAAGGACCTTGACGATGGCGAGCACGCCGCCGGCGTCGGCGATGGGGCCACCGATGCTCGAGAAGTCGAGCGGGGCGATGATACCGGTCGGAGCATGGGTCACACCTAGGGGGATACCGGCGATAACGGCGACGATGATGCCGATGAGCAGCGAGCCCGGCACGTTGCGGGAAGCAAGGGCAACCGTCACGACGATGGAGATGATGCCGACGATAAAGGTGGGGGAGGTGATGTCGCCCAGGCCGACGAGCGTACCGGCGCCAGCGGTGATGATGCCGGCGTCGCACAGGCCGATTATGGCGATAAACAGGCCCAGACCCACCGAGATGGCGTGGCGCAGGACAACCGGGATGGCATCCATGATGGCCTCGCGCAGGCCACAAAGCACGAGCAGCAAGATGACGACGCCCTCAAGGAAGATGACGCTCATGGCCACGTGCCAGTCACCGCCGCAGACGGTGGTGGTGATTCCAGCGATCATCGCGTTGACGCCTAAGCCCGACGCACAGGCGAGCGGGCGGTTGGCGAAGATGCCCATGCAGATGGTCATGATGCCGGCGCCCAGACAGGTGGCGCAGGCGAGCGCTCCCGCATCGATGCCAGCGCCCGAGAGCACCGCAGGGTTGACGGCGATGATGTAGGCCATCGCCAGGAATGTTGTCAGTCCAGCGCGAAGTTCGGTCCCGATTGTGGACTTGCGCTCGCTGACGTGAAAAAGTTCGTCCATGCATACCCTTTCCTTGTTCGGCCCCGAGTTTAGGCCGATTGACACGAACTTACCTACTATATCGCCTTTGGAAGGTCGATGCTTCTCGCATGTTGAAGTTCGGCGCTTTGTAACAGGCGGACGGTATTTTTCGCATGAAAATGTGTAGGTACCGTATACTTAAGCAGTTACATTGAACTCTTTGGAGGAACGTATGATTAAAGAGCTTTGCCGCGACGAGGCCATCCTGTCCCAGCGTTGCGAGGTTGCGACTGTCGAGGACGAGTCGGTCGCACAGGACCTGATCGACACCATCAAGTCGCTCGAGGACGCCGGCTGCCTTGCCGCCAACCAGATTGGCGTCACCAAGAAGGTCTGCGTCTATCTGGACGACGCCGGCGAGCCCCACGTGCTCTACAACCCCCGTCTGGTGTTTGGCCTGGGCGCCAGCAAGATGGAGGAGAGCTGCCTGACGCACGACGAAATCACCAAGTCCACGCGCTATATCAAGTGCAAGGTTGCCTTTGACCAGATCGTCGACGGCAAGATGAAGGAGTGCCGCCGCGACTACACGGGCTTTGAGGCACAAATGATCCAGCATATGATTGATCACTGTCTTGGAAAGTTGGTCTAAGGGGACCAAAGCCCGCACCTTGCCGCTCAAGCGTCGCTCGCGTACCTTAAGTACGCTTCGCTCCTCTTTCGTGACAATCTGCGGTATTTTGACCCCTTAGACGACCTGCGAGGTTGACTTGGTTGAGTTTATCTTGCTTGTGTGGTCCGGACGTGACGTTATTGTCATGTCCGGACCTTTGTGTTTAGCGCCTATTTGTTTGGTAACAATGAGCTTAACAAGGACGTATGGCTAGGAGGCGCCATGTGCACGAGCATTCGATTTACCGATAATTCCGGCAACATGTATCTGGGTCGCAACCTCGACTGGAGCTTTAGCTACGGCCAACAGGTTCGCGTGATGCCCCGCGGGTTCCATATCCCGTATTCGTTTATCGACGATGCGTCGGCGGCACACGCGGTAATTGGCATGTGCATCGATTACAAGAACTATCCTATGTTTTTCGACTGTGGTAACGATGCGGGTCTGGCTGTGGCAGGGCTCAACTTTCCCGGTTATGCCGAGTATGCCGAGGACCCGGTTGATGGCAAGACCAATATCGCAGCCTATGAGTTTCCCCTGTGGGTGGCAGCGACGTTCTCGACGGTCGACGAGGTCGAGGCTGCGCTGCGCGACACGGTGATTGTTGCCAAATCTGCCGGAGAGGGGCTGGGTGTGTCGCTGCTCCATTGGATTATCGGCGACAGCCGGCGCAGCATCGTGGTCGAGATGATGGCTGACGGTCTGCATGTATACGACGATCCGGTCGACACCCTTGCCAATCAGCCGACCTTCCCGTGGCACATGGAAAACCTGCGCACCTATATCACCGCTACAAGCGATTTTCCTCAGACGGCGACATGGCGTGGCGCCGAGCTCAAGCCCTATGGCGCGGGTGCCGGCATGCGCGGTATTCCGGGTGACTGCTATTCGCCGAGCCGTTTTGTAAAGGCGGCATACCTCAATGCCAATTACCCGCAAAAAGAAAGCGAGGCGGAGAACGTCATTCGCATGTTCCGCTCGCTCGAGGGGGTGGCGATGATCGAGGGTGCGTCCAAGATGGGTGACGGCAAGTTCGAGAAGACTATCTACACCGGATGCTTTAGCGCGCGCACGGGCAATTACTATTACTCAACGTATGAGGATCCGTCGATTCGCTACGTGAGCCTGATGGATGCCGAGGGCGCGAGCCCCGATAGGCTCGTGGTTCCCGAGCCGCGTCGTTCGTAGCCGGCGGCCTTACTCCAATGCAAAGCGGCCCTGCGCCTCCTGTGAGGCGCAGGGCCGCTGTCGTCGACGCGCGACGTCGTTAGAAGTTGGCGTCGTTGAGTTGTTCGCTCTCGAGGCCGTCGGGCTGTTGCTGTTCGGGCGTATCGGCGACGCTCCCGAGCAGCTCGGTGGGGTCGAAGTTCATGTCCCTACCGGCTTCGTTGCTGTTGACAAGGTCGTCCGAGAAGATATCGACATCCATTTCCTCGGCTTCCTCGATCTGAACTTCGAGCTGGAGTTATTGGCGAGCAGCGCCGCGCCGCCGATCATGGCAGGTAGAATCAGCCACGGCGCTACTTTGCGCACCAGGCTAAACAGGGCGAAGATGCCGCCCTCGTTGTGGTTGTCGGCCTTCATGGCGATTACCACGTACTTGACCGTGCTGGTCTTGGAGGTTTGCCTCCAGTTTGGCGTGCGCCACGTGGACTCCCTTGGACATCCGGTTATCTGTCTTGGACAGATAACTTTTATGTCGTCTTTAAACATACAAGAGCTGTTTGGCACATCGGGTAATTTTAGACAATAATCTCCATCTGGGGATTATTTATGTACGCAGGTAGCATTTCAAAACAGGGGCGCATCCGCTGTATGGCTTTGCTGCAATGTAATAACTGCGGACGCGCTCCTGCTTTGAAACTGAAGAGGGAACTTTTAGACGCGTGCTGCCTGAGCGATACCGGTCTTGGCGCCTGAGCGTTTACCGGCGAGTTCGCAAAAGATCGCGCCGCCGATGATAAGCACGGCGCCCATCAGGCGGACCGGTGTTATGACTTCGCCCAAAAGGGCGGACGAGAACACGACGGCCGAAAGCGGCTCGAGGTAGCCGACGACAGCGACGGTCTGCACGGGCAGTTTGGCGACGGCGCTAAAGTAGAGCAGACAACCGATGCCGGTGTTGACGACGCCGAGCATAGCGACGGCGCGCCAATCGATGGTTGCGGCGATGCTGGCGGACAGGAATGAGGGGGTGCCTTGGGTGACGAGTGTAAGGACCAGCGCGGTCACAAAGGCGGCACTCACCTGGAGCGCGGAGTTCTCGAGGCCTTCGATGTGCGGCGCGCCCTTGCTGGCGATGACCATCAATGCATAACAGAAGGCCGAGGCGATTCCGCAGACGATGCCCGCAATGGGCATATTGCCGCCTAGACCTTGCGCTGCAATGAGAAAAGCGCCGCAGGCGACTGCGATAAACCCGGCGATTTTGCCACCGGTTAGTTTTTCGCCAAAAATAAACGGTGAGAGGGCCATGACGATGATGGGGCCGCAGTAGTACAGCAGCGAAGAAACGCCGACGCCGATCGTCTGATAAGCGCGGAACAGAAAAATCCAGCTGGCGCCCAGCGCGGCTCCCGAGAGGAGGAGGGCTGCGGCTTCGCGGGGGCGAGAAGGCGCCTGCAGATTATGGCGTTGGGTAATGGCGAGGATGGTGACAAGCGAAAGGGCTCCCAGAAAAGTGCGTAGCAGCACGATATCGGAGCTCGGGAGTGCGATGGCCGCAGCGATGATGCCGTTGGAGCCAAACAACAACAATGCTGCTAAATACGTAATCAATCCGTTGTTCATGCGCTGCCGTCCCCTCTATATCTGTGCATGCTCACTATGGGTGAACTGGCTTTAGAAGAAAAGCGAATATAATGCATGGAAAACATGACAAAAACTCATGCAAGGGTGGAGGCATGTCGTGGAAACGAATATTCAAAAGATGCAGGTGCTGCTGGAGACCGTGCGCGCTGGAAGCTTTACGCGTGCTGCCGAGCGCCTGAGCTACTCGCAATCGGGCGTGAGCCGCATGGTGGCCGATCTTGAGGCCGATTGGGGCTTTAAGGTACTCGACCGCAGTCGTGAAGGTGTTGCTCTTTCTGCCGACGGGCGGCAGGTCATGCCGGCTGTCGAGGCGCTCTGCGAGGAATTCGTTCGCTTGCAGCGACGGGTGGATGAGATGCGCGGGCTCATGCGCGGCAAAATCTGCATCGGTACGTTTTCGAGCGTGGCGACCCACGTGCTGCCGCCGGTGATTGCGCGTTTTCGTGCTGATCATCCAGACGTCGATTACGAGTTGCTGATGGGCGACTATTCAGAGATTGAACAATGGGTGGCAGAGGGTCGCTGCGATCTGGGCTTTATCCCTCGTGAGCCCCGAGAAAACGGCATGACATCGCTGCCTTTGGTGCGTGACGAGTTAATGGCGGTAGTGCCGTCAGGCTCGTTGTTTGCCACGGCGGAGGTCGTCTCTCTTGCCGACTTGGCCAACGAGCAGTTTATTCTGCTAGAACGCGGCACCGATGACGAGATTACGCCGCTGTTTCGTCGGGCGGGACTGGCAGTGCACTCAAAACTGTCGACCTGGGATGACTATGCGATTATGGCTATGGTCGAGGACGGCCTGGGTGTGAGCATTCTTCCCGCGCTCATCATGCGCCGCTGTCAGTTCGATGTTGCCGTGCGTCCGCTCGAAGGGCATCCCCATCGGCAGATCAACGCCATATATCGAACGGCCGATATTTCGCTTGCCGCCGCCCGTTTTCTCGAATACCTCTAAATGGGCGCACGTCGTTACCGCCTTGGGGTAAATCTTGAGGTTTGGGTCATGTTATTTTTGAAATTGAACTTTTAGAAATAGCACGGCGCTATACTGCTTGCTAAATTGAACCTTAGTTCAATTCGTGTTCTATAAATTGAACTTTGCCAGCAAGGAGGTTCCTGTGACCCAAGAGACGTTTAGCGATCGCCTGCGACAGGCTATGTCCGATCGCGACGTTCGCCAGTCGGACGTAATCCGCGCATCGGAGATGCTCGGCAAAAAACTCGGCAAGAGTCAGATGAGCCAATATGTGAGCGGCAAGACGATTCCGCGGCGCGATGTGGCAGAGCTACTCGCCCGCATTTTGGAGGTCGATGTTACCTGGCTGCTCGCCGGTGACGCCGATCAAGGCGAGACATCATCGACCCACAACGTTTCCAAGCCCGAACCCCATCCCTCAGATCAAATTGCAAGGAGCACCACCATGCGTACTTTTTCTAAATCCACCAAACTCGAGAACGTTCTGTATGACGTGCGCGGCCCCGTTGTCGACGAGGCAGCCCGTATGGAGGACGAAGGCGAGTGCATCCTCAAGCTCAACATCGGTAATCCGGCGCCCTTTGGTTTCCGCACGCCCGATGAGGTCATTAAGGACATGCGCCAGCAGCTGCCCGACTGCGAAGGCTATTCCAACTCGCGCGGTCTGTTCTCTGCGCGCAAGGCGATCATGCAGTATTCGCAGATCAAGGGCCTGCCCAATGTTCAGATGGAACATATCTACACGGGCAACGGCGTGTCCGAGCTCATTCAGCTTTCGATGAACGCGCTGCTCGACAATGGCGACGAGATTCTGATTCCCAGCCCCGATTATCCGCTGTGGACGGCGTGCGCAACTCTTGCCGGTGGACATCCCGTGCACTATCTGTGTGATGAGCAGGCCGATTGGTATCCCGATCTGCAGGATATGGAGTCCAAGATCACGAGCGCGACCAAGGCCCTCGTCATCATCAACCCCAACAACCCCACGGGCTCTGTCTATCCGCGCGAGGTGCTCGAGGGCATCGTTGAGATCGCGCGCAGGCACCAGCTCATGATTTTTGCCGACGAGATCTATGACCGCCTGTGCATGGACGGCTACGAGCACGTCTCCATTGCATCGCTCGCCCCCGACCTGCCCTGCATTACGTTTAGCGGCCTGTCCAAGTCGCATATGATCGCGGGCTATCGCATTGGCTGGATGGTGCTTTCGGGCAACCAGCGCTGCATGAGCGACTTCATCATGGGCATCAACATGCTCTCCAACATGCGCCTGTGCTCCAACGTGCCGGCCCAGTCGATCGTCCAGACGGCGCTTGGCGGCCATCAGTCGGTCAACGACTACATCCGCCCCGGCGGTCGTGTCTACGAGCAGCGCAACTTTGTGTATGAGGCGCTCAGCAAGATCGACGGCATCTCGGTGGTCAAGCCGCGTGCGGCGTTTTATATCTTCCCCAAGATGGATGTTAAAAAGTTCAACATCACCGATGACGAGCAGTTTGCCCTCGACCTGCTGCACGAGAAGAAGATCCTCATCACGCGTGGCGGCGGCTTCAACTGGGCTGAGCCCGATCACTTCCGCATCGTGTACCTGCCGCGCATGGAAGTGCTCAAAGAGTCGCTCGAAGACCTCGCCGATTTCTTTGATCACTACCGCCAGTCCTAATTGGTTCCGCCGTTCTACCGAACGGCGGACCGCTTGACGCTACACGAGCCGCATTCACGCCAATCTGACGTTCAATTTCGAGGGCGCGACCAGAAGGTCAGCGCCCTCTCATTTCACGTCACCTTGGCGCAAATGCGGCTCGCTCGCTGTCGTGTGCTCGGCCTGCGTCGTTACCATGATCCAAAGGGGACGGAGGAAAACAGATCTTTTTCCCTGACTCGCGGAACTATATAACGACGCCGTTGCAGTGGTCGATTTCGTGCTGGATGATCTCGGCGGTGTAGCCCGAGAAGTTTTTGATGCGGTGGACGAAGTTCTCGTCCAAATACTCCACCTTAATGCGACGATAGCGGGTACAGGGACGCTCGCCGATCAGCGAGAGGCATCCTTCGCTGGTCTGATAGGCATTGACCTGCTCAAGAATTTGAGGGTTGTACATCAGGAGCGTCCTGTTGCCGTCCTTTACGCAGATGATGCGTTTGCGCACGCCGATCATGTTGGCGGCGAGCCCCACGCACTCGTGCTCATGCTCGTGGAGCGTATCCAGGAGGTCCTGCCCGATCACGGCATCGTCGGGCCCTGCGTCTTCGGAAGGCAGGCGCAAAAAGAACTCGGATTTCATGATGGGCTTAATCATGGCGGGCTCCTTAAGGTGGACACGTTTGGTTCAGGCCATGATACCGCGACATGTCGCATTAATGTGTGCACATAGATTCTGCAGCTAGATTGGATGGCGACACCATAAACTAATGGACGTTTTGCCGAGAGGCATGAATGTTTAAAGCGCAAAGAGTGCGCGACGGGCCCCGCGAATGGGGCGATGATGCCCGAGAGGGCCAAGAAGGAGTCTCATGTCCGAGAACGAAGAGATCATGAACGAGACCGAGAACGAGACCATGGCTGCCGAGGTAGAGGCAGTCGAGACCGTGGAGGCCGAAGCTACCGAGGTTGAGGCTGCTGACGAGGTTTCCGCCGAGGAGGAGGCCGAGGTTGTCGAGGCCGCCGTTGATTACGATGACGAAGAGCTGATGGACAAGATGCAGAAGGCCGCCCGCCTGCTGCGTAGCCGTCGCTTTGCTATTTCCAAGGAGGAGGAGGCCAAGGCCGAGCGTATGGCGAACATCGAGCGCGCCATCAAGCTCCTTGACCTCAAGCCCAAGATGGAGCAGAAGGAAATGTCCGATCTGCTGGGCATGCGCCTTCGTGAGCTCGATGGCCTGATGGCCGAGGCCGAGGCTGCCGATCTGGTCGGCCGCATCGACAACGCCGAGGGCGATATGCGCAAGATCGTCGTCTTCGCTGCCGAGGATGCCGCTGAGGGCCTGGTCGAGCTTGCCAACAAGAAGGAGAAGCTCCTGCCCGAGCTTTCTTACGAGGAGGCCACCGAGCTGATGGCCGCGCTCGATAAGGTTATCGCTCCGCTCGTCGCCATGGGTCTGGACGAGGATCGCGGTCCTCGCGGCGGCCGTGACGACCGCGGTGGCCGTGGCGGCGACCGTGGCGGTCGCGGCGGCTTTGGCGACCGCGGTGGCCGTGGCGGCGACCGTGGTGGCCGCGTTGGCCGTGGCGGCTTTGGTGACCGTGGCGGCGATCGTGGCGGTCGCGGCGGCTTTGGCGGCAACCGTGGTGGCTATGGCGACCGCGGTGGCAACCGTGGCGGCTTCGGCGGCAACCGTGGCGGCGACCGTGGCGGCCGCAACGGCGGTGGCTTCCGCGGCAACCGTTTTTAGTTACGGCGTTTTACCAAACGCCGTAACGGGCCGACGCTGCAAGCCCGCCAGAGCGGCAATCTGCCTTTCAACTTCGGCGGCATGACCAGAAGGTCAATGCCGCCTCGTTTCAAGGCACCCTGCTCGCGTGTACGGGTTTTCGCTGTCGTTGCCAAAACATCGGCGTTGCCTTGATCCAAACCTGCCAAAAAGGGACAGGTTTATTTTGGTCGGTATTATCTGGGCAAACGTGGCCGTCTATCGCAATGTAGTCGTTGGGGACGTCCCCAACGACTACATAGTATGAGAGTGGATAATCTCCCGGTTTGAGCCTGCATCCAAGCTCAAAGTGCGAGATTTCCACTCTCATTTGCTATGCGTCCGAAAATCCACGTTCGTTTGTTTTCTGCCTACATTTGGAGGAAGAGCTCGTGGAGGCGGGTGTCGTCGTCGAGCTCGGGGTGGAAGGTTACGCCGAGCTGGTTGCCCTGGCGCGCGGCGATGATTCGTCCGTTGACTTTCGCTAAGGCCTTGGCATTGCCGTGCACCTCGACGATGCGGGGTGCACGGATAAACGTTAACGGCACTTCACCGTCGATACCGCCTACCTGCCCCTTGGTGCGAAAACTGCCGAGCTGCCTGCCATAGGCATTGCGCTCAACGAGTATATCCATGGTCGCCAAGCGCGGTGTTCCCTTGTCATCGTGGACGGCAAGGTCGCGCGCCAACAGAATCAGACCGGCACAAGTTCCCAGTACAGGCATGCCTTCAACAATGCGGGTACGAAGATCCTCGAGCATATCGAGTTCGGCAAGTAGCTTGCCCTGAACGGTGGACTCGCCGCCGGGAAGTACCAGACGGTCAAAGTTCTGCTGCAAATCGGCCGCCTGCCTCAGCTCAATACAGTGTGCGCCCAGCTCCGATAGTCTTGCTTCGTGCTCGGCAAAAGCGCCTTGGACCGCCAGCACGGCGACCGTTTGGTCTGCATAATCGCTCATGGGCGATCCTTTCTGCCGGACTAGCGCCCGCGCTCCTCCATGATAATCTCGATCTCGTCGGCGTTGATGCCCACCATGGCCTCGCCCAGGTCCTCCGAAAGCTCGGCGATGAGTTTGGCATCGGTGAAGTTTGCCACGGCCTTGACGATGGCGGCGGCGCGCTTGGCCGGGTTGCCGCTCTTAAAGATGCCCGAGCCCACAAAGACGCCTTCGGCGCCCAGCTGCATCATCAGCGCGGCGTCGGCGGGAGTCGCTACGCCGCCGGCGGCAAAGTTCACGACGGGAAGCTTGCCCGTGGCATGGACCTCGCGGACCAGCTCGACCGGAACCTGCAGTTGCTTGGCTGCCTCAAAGAGCTCGTCGTCGCGCAGGGCAACAACGTCGCGGATCTGCTTTTGGATCTTGCGCATGTGACGCACGGCCTGGACGACATCGCCCGTACCCGGCTCACCCTTGGTGCGAATCATCGTGGCGCCCTCGGCAACACGGCGCAGCGCCTCGCCCAGATCGCGGGCGCCGCAGACAAACGGCACGTCAAACTGGGTCTTGTCGATGTGATAGACGTCGTCGGCAGGGGTGAGAACCTCGGACTCGTCGATGTAATCGATCTCGATGGCCTGCAGGACCTGCGCCTCGACAATGTGGCCGATGCGGCACTTGGCCATAACGGGGATGGAGACGGCCTCTTGGATACCCTTGATCATCTTGGGGTCGCTCATGCGTGAGACGCCGCCTGCGGCACGGATGTCGGCCGGGATGCGCTCGAGTGCCATGACGGCGCAGGCGCCCGCCTCTTCGGCGATGCGTGCCTGCTCGGGCGTGGTGACGTCCATGATGACGCCTCCCTTGAGCATCTGCGCGAGCTCGCGATTGAGTTTGACGCGATCGGCCTTGTTGGTCTGTTCTGCCATGGTTGCTCCCTTGGTTGGCATGTGCATTGCTTGACGGAACATCCTATCGGGGAGCTGGGTATGGCGAAATACTCAGTTTTCGAGATAATAATAAGGCCAGACTAATACCAGATTGAATGACTCAATAAGGTCAGGTGATAAACTCATGCTTGACTACAATTTGGAAAAACGCGGTGACGCATCGCTCTATGAGTATATTTACCAGCAAATTCGAGATGATATCGTTGCTGGACGCATTGCGGCGGGGGAGCATCTTCCGTCTAAGCGCGCCTTTGCCAATCATCTGGGAATCAGTGTCATTACCATCGAGAATGCATATAGCCAGTTACTTGCCGAGGGCTATATTTGCTCAATGCCGCGTCGTGGCTACTACGCTTGCGAGCTTCCTGATGCACCGGTTTTGGCTTCGGCTGCAGAGGGCATCGACCGGGATGCCGTCTCTGCGGGTTCCGGCGCGCATGATTTCAACGGACAGGTCGAGCGATTCGATGGACTTTCTCCTTCTGCTTTGGAGGCGGCGCGGCTTTGGCAAAGCGCGCTGCGGGCGACGCTGGCATCCGAAGACGAGCGCGAAATCTTTTCGACCGCGCCGGCACAGGGCACCACTCGGCTACGACGCGCAATTGCCCACCATCTGCGCGGGACAAGGGGTATGAATGTCGACCCCAACAACGTTGTTATCGGCGCAGGCGCCCAGCTGCTCGATACCATGTTGGTTCAGTTGCTTGGCGCCGACAAGGTGTATGCCGTTGAGGACCCGGGCTATTTGCGCCTAACGCGCATCTATCAGGCTATGGGTTGCAAAGTTCGACATATCCCGTTGGATGATGAGGGCGTAGACTTGAGCGCTCTGCTGAAAACGGGGACCGATGTCCTTCACCTGATGCCGTCCCATCAGTATCCGACCGGCCTTGTGACGAGCATTGCGCGTCGCTATGCGCTGCTGAGCTGGGCCGCCGAGCGACCAGGTCGATATCTCATCGAAGATGACTTTGATTGCGAGTTTCGTCTAGCCGGCAAGCCGATTCCCGCGCTTGCTTCGATCGATGCCGCTCAATCGGTCATCTACACCAACACGTTTTCGAAGAGCCTTTCATCGGCGTTGCGTCTAGCGTACATGGTGTTGCCCGATGAACTGATGAAGCGGTTTAGGTGCAACCTTGGTTTCTACGCCTCGTCGGTGAGCTCTGTCGACCAGGTCGCTTTGGCTCGTTTGCTGGAATCGGGTGATTACGAGCGACATGTGAACCGCGTGCGCGTTCGTGCTCGTGAGGCGCGTGATGGCCTGGTGGCGCTTGTACGGAATGCGTTTCCAGCAGGAGAGGTTTCGATCGAGCATGCAGACGCAGGCCTTTACTGCACCGTGGTTGCGGAGCGGGGAACGGGCGGAAGCTCTTTTGCGCAGGCCCTCATGCGCTCGAGCATCCCTTTTATCGATATCAGTAACTGTTATTGGTGCGCCGATGGCGCATCTGTCCCTGAAAACTCAACTCAAATTCTTGTCCAGTATGACGACCTAAGTCCGGAGGTGCTTAATACCCTGGAATCGCAGCTAATGGGGCACTCTGTAACCTAAGTGAGTAGACTTTTGGCACTTTGGCGACCAGACAGTTTTGTAACAAGCTATCTACCTGTGGTTTTGAGAAGTGGGATCATCGGTCTGCTCGGGATGTCCCAAAAAGTCTACTCACTTGCCGCGCAAAGCTTCCGCATGAGAAAAAAGGGGGTTTTCGACAGGGCTTCGTCCAGTTCTCGGTAAGCTTTTGGCCAGTTGGGGAGGGCTGTTGAAAACTTTGCAGTTCGTTCGGCTCCATTTTTGGTGCGTTCGCGCCAATGAGAGACCGACTGGGTTGAAATTCGTGCTTTCCTGTGCCTATGAAGGATCTACTTTGTGACATATCGGCTTTTAGGTACTGGCGTTTGCCCCCTCAAGTCCGCGCTTTGTGTCCTCCGCTTCCGCGGCCGGATGAAGACCGGCAGCGATATGACCTCGTCCGCAACCCGACGGCTGCGGTCGCGCTCGGTTTTCCGTTGTATACATTGGTTCGGACGAGAAACAAACGGACTTGCCCTGCCAACATTAGGCAGCGGCTGTTTCTTGGTGAACTCCCCAGGGAATCCGTGCTGGAAACGGAGCATGGATTTTTGGTCACGTCTCCTCTGCTGACGGCATTTATCATGTCTCGACATCTGACGGATCTCCAACTTCTTCTGGTATTGGCGGAGATGTGCGGCTTGTTTGCGGTATGCGCCCTGCCGGCGGCACTTGAGGTGGAGCTTTCGCATGCAATTGATTCGGGTGCGATTTCGACAACGTTGGGTTGGGTGCGCTGCCCGTCCGAGGGCGGCGCCGCCTCAAATTTGTGGCGTCGCGACGCTTTGGTTTTGGATGGGGACCTTGACCGTTTTTGTTCAGATGTTTGCGGGATTCGTTACGGCAATCGATTTATGGCGGTGTCGCAACTCGTTCCATTGGGTGCCGCTTCGCCTTTTGAGGTCGAGGCGTATTTGTTGCTTGGACTGCCGCGAGCCCTGGGAGGTGAAGGGTTTTGCGGCATAGAGCTCAATGTCAAAGTGGTGCTAAGCACAAGTGCTCGAGCGATTGTAGGAAAGACCCGCGTATATATCGATCTACTTCTTTCCTCGCCGGACGGGAGGCGGCAGGTGGCCATTGAATGTCAGGGAAAGGCCTCGCACGGGCGCGCGGGGGATGGCTTGCGTGACGCTAACCGCATGACGGCGCTTCAAGCCATGGGCTACGACGTGCTTCTCCTGACACACGGACAGATATCCGATGAGGATAGATTCCGTGCGATCGTTAAGGCCGTATGCAGGATGCTCGATGTTGAATATCGCTATAAAAGCTCGGATGAGCAAAGGGCTGAGGCATTACTCCGGTCTGAACTATTCGTTGACTGGACAAAATTGGGAGTAATCGACGGAAAGATGTCCATTGGACACAAAACAGCTCGATCGTGGACGGCGCGGATCTAAGTGAGTAGACTTTTGGCGTGATGGCGACCAGGCCGTTTTGCAACAAGTCATTTACCTGCGGCTTTATAGAGCAATATGGATGGTCTGCTCGGCAAGTTCCAAAAAGTCTACTCACTTAGTTTTTGACGAGAAGTCGATGCCGAAGGTGGCCCTATTTCAGGGCGTTAACGAGTTTATGAGACACGAAAAAAGGCCCGAACCATGCGGTCCGGGCCCTTTAAAGTTAGAGATTATCTCTCAGGCGGTTGGCTTAGCCAAAGTAGCGCTTGAGCAGGCCGGCGAAAGCCTTGCCGTGGCGGGCCTCGTCGCGAGCCATCTCGTGCACGGTATCGTGGATGGCATCGAGGCCAGCGGCCTTGGCACGCTTGGCAAGATCGGTCTTGCCGGCGGTGGCGCCGTTCTCGGCCTCAACGCGCATCTCGAGGTTCTTCTTGGTGGAGTCGGTCACGACCTCGCCCAGGAGCTCGGCGAACTTGGCGGCGTGCTCGGCCTCCTCGTGGGCAGCCTTCTCCCAGTATAGGCCGATCTCGGGATAGCCCTCGCGATGGGCGACGCGAGCCATGGCCAGGTACATACCGACCTCAGAGCACTCGCCCTCAAAGTTGGCGCGCAGGTCGGCAACGATGTCCTCGGAGACGCCCTCCATCTTGGCGACGCCCACGACGTGCTCGGCAGCCCACTCGAGCTTGCCCTCCTCCTGCTTCAGGAAACGAGAACCGGGAACGCCGCACTGGGGGCACTTAAAATCCTCGGGCAGCTGGTCGCCGTCGAACTCTTCCACATAACCGCAAACGGGGCAAACAAATTTCATGATTCGATCCTTTCGATGGATGGCGATGGGGCGCTTGTCCGATCCCGTAAGGGCCCTCTCCGGACGTGCGTCTTGACGAGTTCTATTATCCATAAATGCAACAAAATGTGAAGCCTATTAGGAATGATTTTTGATAAAACAATTTTGAGATATGAAGATGTTGATTGATTAACGATTGGCAGGCCGCCTGCGAGCTCCGATGAGTAGAATCGGTCGAGCAAATGTTGACCAATCAACAAATGAGGGAGTTTCCTTTATGCATCTAGCCCACTGCGCCTGGTGCCGAACGTATCAAACGGTTTTTCGCATCGCATTGCCGGTGCTGCCCTATACCGAGACACGCATTCTGGAGCATGCTGAGAGAGCGCCTGCCAGGCCATTATCGGCTTTGGCGGTGGCTCGGCCATGGACTGTGCCAAGGGCGTGGGAGCACGAATCGCGCAGCCAAACAAGCCCATCAACAAGATGCGCGGCCTGCTGCGCGTCCACCGTCTCCTGCCGCTGCTTATTGCGGTTCCCACTACCGCCGGTACGGGAAGCGAAGTCACGCTCGCGGCGGTTATCACCGATGACGAGACGCACCACAAGTACCCCATTAACGACTTTGTGCTTATCCCACGCTTTGCGGTGCACGACCCCGAGTTCACGCGGTCTGCCCGCCTCCATTACGGGGCAGACGGGCATGGGCGCCCTGACGCATGCCGTCGAGGCCTTTATCGATTGGGTCGTTCGAATGAACGCCGCCTTGGACATTCCCAAATATGTGACGGGCATTCGCCGCTCTGACATTCCCGAGATGGCGGCGCATGCCGATGCCGAGGCCAATCCGCTGTACCCCGTTCCACTTTTGATGGACCGTTTGGAGCTGATGCGCATGTACGAGGTCGTCGCGGGTGGTATGTTTGAGGGCGAGAACTAGGAGGGTCCATGAACACCGAGGAAATTGCGCGCATCGTCGGAGACCAGCGCGTCTACTTTAAGACGCACGCCACGTTTGATGTCGATGCTCGACGTCGTGCGCTCGTGAGTTTACGCGATGCGGTGCGGGCCCACGAGGCCGATATTGCCCATGCGCTCAAGACCGATTTGGGAAAGTCGCATGACGAGGCGTATATGTGCGAGATCGGCACGTCGCTTTCCGAGATTCGTCATCAGATCGCACATGTGGCTCGATGGAGTCGTCCGCGCCTGCGTCCGTGCGACCTTGCCAACGCCGTGAGTGTGTGCAAAACGCAGGCCGTGCCCTATGGCGTCACGCTCATCATGGCCCCGTGGAACTACCCGTTTTTGCTAACGCTCGAGCCGCTCGCCGGCGCCCTTGCCGCGGGCAATACCGTGGTCATCAAGCCGAGCGCCTATGCTCCGGCATCGAGTGCGGTGCTCAAGCAGATCTGCGAAGAGGCATTTGATCCGTGCCTGGTGACAGTTGTCGAGGGCGGGCGCGCCGAGAACGAAGCGCTGCTCGATGAGTGCTGGGACAAGATCTTCTTTACCGGTAGCGTTCCGGTCGGCAAGCTCGTCATGGAGCGCGCAAGTAAAAACCTTACGCCCGTGACGCTTGAGCTGGGTGGAAAGAGTCCCTGCATCGTGGATGCGACGGCAAACTTGAAGGTTGCGGCACGGCGTATCGCCTTTGGTAAATGGCTCAACGTGGGGCAGACCTGTGTGGCGCCCGACTACCTGCTGGTCGATACGCGTGTGCACGACGAGTTGCTGGGCCTCATCAAGGAAGAGGCGCGCCGTATGTTTGGCGAGCATCCGCTCGACAACGAGGATTACGGGCATATCGTCAATGCCAAGCATTTTGCGCGCGTGCATGGGCTAATCGATTCCGATAAGGTCGTGCTTGGAGGTGCTGCGCGCGAGGCCTCGCTCAAGATTGAGCCGACAATTTTGGACGGCGTGGCCCCCGATGACGCCGTGATGCAGGAGGAGATTTTCGGTCCCATCTTGCCGGTGCTGACGTTTGAGAGCCTAGACGAGGCCGAGACGTGTATTACGGATCGTCCGACGCCGCTGGCCCTGTATATCTTTAGCCAGGACCGTGAGGTTCAGCAGCGCTTTGTGCGTTACGTGCCCTTTGGTGGCGGTTGCGTCAACGACACGATTATGCATCTGGCTACGAGCCATATGGGCTTTGGCGGCATGGGAGCGAGCGGTATGGGGCAGTACCATGGACGCGAGAGCTTCGATACGTTTAGCCACAAGAAGAGCATCGTGAACAAGGCAACGTGGCTGGACGTGCCATTTCGCTATGCCCCTTACGCAAACTGGAAGCACAAATTCGTGCGCATGTTTGTGCATTAAAATCAGATGGCGTAGGGACAAACGGTCGAAAAGACGCAGGCAGGATGAATTTGTATCCGCACGGACCCGTAGACTTCTCAATAAGGTTAAACGCCGGTTTATCCGGCCGTTAGGGGAGTTGCCATGTACGAGCCTTCACGTGTTCTTCTGTCGTTTCACATTGCGGGATTTCAGTATGCCGACGGCGCTTTGGTCCTGGGCGATCTTAAAGCGGGCGATAAACTGACGCTGTGCGCCGAGCGCGATAATCCCCATGATCCCGAGGCGGTTGCGATCTACTACGGCAACACCAAGCTTGGCTATGTTCCGGGAAACGAGGTCGGTCCGCTGTCCTTGATGATGTATTACGGCCATGAGGACGTATTTGAGGCCCGCGTGCAGCAGGTTGCCCCCGAGCGTAGCCCGTGGCATCAGGTGCGCGTTGGGCTCTATGTGGTGGATGCCCGCTAATCGGTAAGGGAGGCTGCCATGTTTGATGACGATGACCTGTTCGATTTGACGGACGATTCGTTTGAGTGGGATATGCTACTCGACGACGATGAGCTGGAGCAGGATCGTAAGATGCGACAGGACAAGAAAACTCAGGGTGATGCGTCGAAAAAGAAAGACAAGCGCCGTCGCGGACTGTTTGGCGGGCTCTTTGGGTAACTGCCGCATCGCTGCGTCTGTATACTTAGCACGAGTTGGACGCGTTGCGAAATGAGGACTGAGACGATGATGTGGTTTACCGCCGACCTGCACCTGGGCGACACGAATATTTTGCACGACATGGACCGACCGTTTGGCTCGGTTGAGGAGATGAACCGCAAGGTCATCGATGCCATCAATGAGTGCGTGGCTGCGGACGACCGCCTCTATATTCTGGGTGACTTTACCTATCGTTTGCCCCTGGCGGAGGCGGTGCGCCTGCGTAAACGCATTGAATGCCAGAACGTGACGCTCATCCGTGGTAACCATGACGGTGACTGGGAAGATCCCGACGTACCGCAGATTTGGGAAGACGTGCGCGATTACCTGGAGATTGCTCCCGGCTATGCCAAGGGCCATCGTCTGGTTATGAGCCACTACCCCATGCTCAGCTGGAACGGCAAGGCGCGTGGCGCCATTATGCTGCACGGGCATATCCACAGCAGGGGAGACCGCACCAATACGCGCAACCGCGATCGCGAACGTCCTATCTTTCGCTACGATGTCGGCCTCGATGCCAACGAGTACAAGCCCGTAAGCCGTGACCAAATCCTAGGCTTCTTTGGACTGTAATTCTCGAACCGTCACACAAACCGCCACAAAGGGGACGGGCACCTTTGTGGCGGTTCTGGCGCCGTTGCCATTATGGTGGCGGCGCCTTTTTTGTCCGCGCAGCGCGGTAGAGTGTAGGCGGTTGAAATTTGCGTCCAGCGAGGAGCTGCTATGAACGAGATCAAGTGCCCGCATTGTGGCGAAGTATTTAAGGTCGATGCATCCGGCTATGCGGATATCGTCAAGCAAGTGCGCAATGCCGAGTTTTCGCGCGACCTGGATGAGCGTGTGAAGGCGGTCCAGCGCGAGGGCGAGCAAGCGCTGGAGCTTGAGCGCTCGCGTTCGATGGCTGCCTTGCAAGAGGCAGAGTCCCAGCGCAACGCTCAGCTTACCGAGCAGAAGAACGCTGCAGCTCAACAGCTGGCACAAGAGGTTGCCAAGCGCGATGCTGAGCTCGCCGAGCTGCGTGCCAAGCTCGAGGGCGCTGCCGCAGAGCGCGAGAGTGCAAGCCAGCGCGCGGCGGTAGAGGCACGAGCCAACGCTCAAAAGGAGAATGCCGAACTCCAGCGCGAGATTGACAATTTGCGTGCGCAGCTGGAGCGCAAAGATGACGAAGCCAAGCTTGTCGAGTCGGCGGCGCGCAATGCTGCTCAAAACGATTTAGCTGCACGTGATGCTCAGATTGCCGAGCTGCAGGCCAGGCTTGCCGCGGCGGACAAGGCCCAGGAGATGGCGCTTGCCGCTGCCGCGGCAGAGTCGCAGCGTGAGCTCGATGCCGCTCGCAGCGAGGCCGAGCGCGCGCTTGCTGACTATCGCGCGAAGGTGCAAGAGAAGTTTTCCGCCGCAAAGGCTCAGTCTGAGCGCGAGGCCGAGGGCCTTCGTGCACAGCTTCGTGAGCAAGAACTTTCTGCAAAAATGGAGCTGTCGAAGGCGGTCGCCGCGGCGGAGCGAGAGCGCGATGAGGCGCGTGCCAAACTGACGAGCGAGCTGGCGGTGCGCGATTCTCGCGAGGAACAGGCCAAGGCGGCACACGAGCTCGAGCTTGCGCAGGCCAAGCGCGCGAGCGATGACCTGATTCGCTACAAGGATGAAGAGATCGAGCGCCTTAAGGACATGAAGGTCCGTCTGTCCACCAAGATGGTGGGCGAGTCGCTCGAGCAGCATTGCGAAACCGAGTTTAACCGTCTGCGCATGACGGCATTTCCCAACGCGTACTTCGAGAAGGATAACGATGCGTCCGAGGGTACCAAGGGCGACTTTATCTTCCGCGAGTGCGACGCGAGCGGCAACGAGGTCATTTCGATTATGTTCGAGATGAAAAACGAGAACGACGAGACCGCGACCAAGCATAAAAACGAGGACTTCTTTAAGAAACTCGATCACGATCGTCGCCAGAAAGGCTGTGAGTACGCGGTGCTCTGCACGCTGCTCGAGCCCGAGAGTGAGCTCTATAACGTAGGGATAGTCGACGTGAGCTATCGCTACGAGAAGATGTACGTGATTCGCCCACAGTTTTTCATTCCCATGATCACGCTCCTTCGCAACGCCGCCATGGGCTCACTGCGCTATAAGCAGGAGCTAGCTGAGTACAAACAGCAGAATATCGACGTCACGAACTTCGAAGCCAAGATGGAGAAGTTCAAGAATGATTTCGGTCGCAACTACGAGATCGCGAGCCGCAAGTTCCAAACGGCAATCGATGAGATCGACAAGACGATTAGCCATCTGCAGAAAACCAAGGAGGCATTGCTGTCCTCCGAGAACAATCTGCGCCTAGCCAACAAGAAGGCCGACGATCTTACCATTCGCAAGCTCACGTGGGGCAACAAGACCATGAAGGCGGCGTTTGACGAGGCGCGCGGGGCTGCGCCAGAGACAAACGATGAGCCAGCCGAGGCGGATTCGTATGAGGTCGAGGATACCGAGTAAGGCATAGCGTATAGTGCAAAAACGGGGCCGCTGGCGATATTGCCAACGGCCCCGCTTCGTTTCGTTCCAGTATGTTCGACTAGTCCTCGAGCAGGTCTTCGATAAAGCCGACGCGGTAGTTTTTGAAGATGACTTCACCGCCGTCTTGCGTGGCGTCCAGATCGACATCGCCCATGATGCCAAAGTCGTGGTCGCCGTCCTCGTCGGCAAAGATCTGGTGCACGTGCCATACGTGCGCGGTCTTCTCGTCGGACTCATCGATGGAAAACATCGCGGCGCTGCGGGCATCTCCGTCGGTGAGGATTTCCTCGTGCTGCTCATGGTAGGCATCGAGGGCCTTTTGCCAGCGGATCTCGCTCATGCCCCAGTCGTCGTCGAGCTCGCCCAGGTCGCGAACGTGCTCACGGGCGGCAAGGGTCACGCGGCGGAAGAGCGCATTGCGCACCAGCAGCGTGCAGCCGCGGCGGTCCGCCACGACCTCGTCGATGCCCTGTGGCGGCACGGCATCGAGGGCTGCCGGGTTGCCGGCGTTCTCCCACTCGTCCACCAGGCTCGAGTCCACCGAGCGCACCACAAAGCCCAGCCACGAGATAATGTCGCGCAGGCGCCCGTCGCGCTTCTCGATGGGTACGGTGCGGTCGAGCGAACGGTAGGCCTCTGCCAGGTAGCGAAGCAAAATGCCCTCGGAGCGGGCGATGCCGAGCTTTTGAATGTAGCCCTTAAAATCGCTCGCGCTTTCCAGCATATCGCGCAGGACACTCTTGGGAGAGAGCTGGTAGTCGTTTGCCCAGGGCACTTCCTGGCAGTACTTGTCAAAAGCGGCGTCGAGCAAATCCTCGAGCGGCTTTTCGTACGTGACGTCTTGAATGCGCTCCAAGCGTTTCTCATACTCGATGCCGTCGGCCTTCATCTCGGCCATAGCGCGATCGCGTGCGGCGCGCTCCTGTGCACGCAATACCTGCTTGGGGTCCTCGAGCGTGGCCTCGACCATCGAGATGAGGTCCATGGTATAGGTCTCACTTTCGGGGTCGAGCAGCTCCAGCGCGGCAAGCAAAAACGGCGAGAGCGGCTGGTCGAGCGCAAAGTCCTCGGGCAGGTCGACCGTCAGCGCGTAGTCGATATCCGGCGCGGCGTCAGCCGGAGCGTCGGGTGCGGGCGGCACCTCGGTGCGCACGACGACGCCGGAGTCGATGAGCGTGGCGAAGATCTCGTCGGCGCGAACCTCAAGCTTGGCCTTTTCTTCGGGGGTCTGCAGGCTTGTCTCGATGAGGTCATGTACGCGGGCTCGGGCATTGCCGCCCTGCTCGACCACACTAATCACCATAGAGTGCGTGATGCGCAGGCGTGGCTTGAGTGTTTCGGGTTGCGTCTCGATCAGGCGCTCAAAAGTTTGCTTGTTCCATGAGACAAAGCCCTCGGGGGCCTTTTTCTTTTTAATCTTACGGAGTTTTTTGGGGTCGTCGCCCGCCTTGGCCATAAGCTTGGCATTCTCGATCTCGTGCTCGGGTGCCTCGGCGATTACCATGCCCTCGGTATCGAAGCCCGAGCGACCGGCGCGACCGGCAATTTGATGGAACTCGCGGGCGCGCAGACGACGCATTTTGTAACCATCGAACTTGGTGAGCGCGGTGAGCACCACGGTGTGGATGGGTACGTTGATGCCGACGCCGAGTGTGTCGGTGCCGCAAATGACGGGCAGCAGGCCCTGCTGCGCCAAGCGCTCGACCAGCAGGCGATAGCGCGGCAACATGCCAGCATGGTGCACGCCGACGCCGCATCCAAGCAGGCGCTTGAGAATCTTGCCAAAGGCCGTGGAGAAGCTCGTTCCCTTTGCCGCTTCTTTGATGGCCTCGCGCTGCTCCTTGCTGGCGATGCCAAAATTGGCGAGCGATTGTGCCGTCGCAAGGGCGGCATCCTGGCTAAAGTGCACGATATAGAGCGGGGCCTCGCCACGGCGCATGGCGAGCTCGACCGTGCCCTCGAGGGAGGTCGTCACATAGTCGTAGCTCAGCGGAACAGGACGCGGGGCATCGACAACCAAGTCGCAAGCAGCGCCGGTGTGCTCCTCGAGCGAGGCGGCGATGGCGGTGACATCGCCGAGCGTGGCGCTCATGAGCATAAACTGCGTGTGGGGCAGGGTGAGCAGCGGTACCTGCCAGGCCCAGCCGCGGTCGGGGTCGGCAAAGTAGTGGAACTCGTCCATGGCGACGCAGCCCACGTCGGCGCCCTCGCCCTCGCGCAGCGCATCGTTGGCAAGGATTTCGGCCGTGCAGCAGATGACGGGCGCCTTGGTATTGATATGCGTATCGCCGGTGATCATGCCGACGTTATCGCGGCCGAGTACCTGTACCAGGTCGAAGAACTTTTCGCTGACCAGGGCTTTGATGGGGGCCGTGTAATAGCAGCGCTTGCCCTGAGCCATGCCCATAAAGAGCATGCCCAGCGCGACGAGCGATTTACCCGATCCGGTCGGTGTGCCTAAAATGACGTGATCGCCGGCGGCCAGGTCCATGAGGGCCTCTTCTTGGTGATCCCACAGCTCAATGCCACGGTCGCTCGTCCATTCAAAGAAGCGTTCGAAGGCCTGATCGGGCGTGAGCCATGGTTCGGGCTCGCTGCCGTCCTCGGGCTCCCACCAGGTGGGAGAGAGCGCGCCGAGCGAGCCAAACTCGGCTTCGGTTCCCGTGCCGCCCGAGAACGAGCTGGCGGCGCCGGCACCGGAGACGGTGCTGGCGGCGGTATCTGTCGTGGTCTGTGCCATGTGTTTGCTTTCTCTCGCGATTGTCCGCCAACTATTATGGCGTAGCGTCGCATCGATGCGTTCGCAGGCAAGAAAATGCAGGAAATGGGCGTTCTGCCCAGCTGTTTGGTGCAGTTGCCAGCTAAGTGAGTAGACTTTTTGCAATATCGCGAGCACATGGCTTTTGCGCAAAGGCTCTACCTGCGGTTTTAGTATTGGTTATGCGGGTTGTGCTTGGCTATTGCAAAAAAGTCTACTCACTTAGATTTGAGGGTCGTTTGCTGGCGCCTATTTGCGCTTGTTTGCCGAAGCCGCGACCATCAGAGGCCCCTGGGACTCCTGCGGTAAGCGCTTCTTGCCCTTGCGGGCGCGGTTTTTAAAGTTCTCGACGGCCTCTTCCATGCCGAGGGGCACGTAGGTGAGCTCATCGAGATTGTCGGGCAGGTAGCACGCAAGGCTTTGCTCCTGCGCGCGCCCCGCCGTGAGCTGTTCATCGCTGGGCAGCGCGTCGGGAGTGGCGCAAATGCCATAGACGGCGGCACCCATCTCGCGCGTGCGGCGCTCGTATTCGGTCTCGGGATGCTCGGGACGGTCGCGGCGAACGTCGTCACTTACCCAAAGTGTGTCGTAGCCGGCCGCGGCAAACTGCCCCAGGGCGTAGTCGCGCAATGGCTTGCTGTCGGTGCGCAGCGTGACGGTGGCGCCGGCTGAAAAAAGCGGGCGGTAGAGCATCAGATGGTCGACATGGACGAGTCGTTTTTTGGCGTACTTGGCCTTAGGCTGTGGCGTGGGAAAGTTGATGGTGATGGCATCGAGCTCGCCTGTGGCAAACAGCTGCGGCAACGATGCGGCGCCTCGGGGCAGGACGAGTGCGTTGGTCAGTTCCTGCTCGCAGATTTTCTGTGCGGCATAGGCGATGCAGATGGGCTCCTGGTCCATGCCGATAAAGAGCGTGTTTGGCTCGTGGGCCGCGCGCTCTACAAGGTACGTTCCCTTACCGCAGCCAAGATCCAGGTGAAGGTGTTCGAAAGACTTGCTGCCTGCGGGCGCACAGGCCTCGCGCCAATCTCCGGCATAGATTTCAGGGTTCGTCTCAATCGCATCGGCGTAGCGCTCCAGGCGCTCTTCGAGCACAAAGTTCTTAGGCGTGCGAACGTGGACGGCTCCCATGAGGCTCCTTGGTCATAAGTATGGAACGCATAGCTGCGCGTTCCGTCAATGGGTTGAAAAAAGGGTAGGCATAGCTTGCCCGAAAGACGCGGTGCGGCTCGACGGCGAGTCGTCGGTGCCTACAGGCGCTTGAGAATCACGTAGCGGTTGAGCTCGCCACTGCGACCGTCGGCATGGAAGCGCTCAAGCTCGCGTACGGGGACCTCGCCGCTCTTGTAGAACGTGCGCACGCCGCGCACCAAGTCGGTGATCTGCTGATCGTCAAAGTGGTGGCAATAGCGGTAGGCATGGCGGTCGTTTTGCCAGCCAATGAGGTGGTCGCCGGCTTCAAACTGCGCGGAATCGTAACCCTCAAACGGCGGGGTGAGCTCGGCGCGGGCCTCGGCGCGAACGGCCTTGCGCGCCATGCGCTCGTCGTTCATAAACTCCCAAAAGCTAATGGCGATGATGCCGCCCGGGCGCGTCTGGCGCACCAGGGCGTCGAGCACGCGCACGCGGTATTCGCACGACGGCACGTGGTGCATAAAGCCAAAGCAGACCGAGATATCGGCGAGCGGGGCGTCGAAAAGCGCGTCGGGCGCCTCGGCGGGGTTGAGCTTCATGAGGGCATCGAGCACGTCGAGTTCCTGGAAGTGCAGGTTGGGAATGCGCAGGGCGTGACCGCGTGCATCGATGGCCAGGTCTTGGCACGAGTCGACGCCATAGAACTCAAACGGGCAGCTGGCATCTGCCGAGGAGTTTGCGCCGTCGACGCCCTTGGCGGCAAGTGCGCCGCCGGCGGCAAAGTTCTCGAATCGCATATTGCCGCAGGCAAGGTCAAAGACGCGGACGGGATGCTCGATTGTGGCGACGTCGAGCTGCTCGAGCGCGATATCCATGGTGCGCACCCAGCCGGGCCACGGGGCCTGACGCGTATCGGAAAAGGAGGCGGAGTGCTCGCGATAGAACGTGTTGTTGAGCTGGATGAGCGATGAGGCGAAATCGCGGTTCACGGCGCGGGACTCCCTCCGTTGGCGGTGCGGAATAAACAGTACGACCATACTACCGTTAACGCCGCAGCGGGGACAACCAAGCTACGTGTCATTGCTTTGTTTGGACACATTTCCGCAGCTCATATGTGCCCGCAACCGCCGGTTGTCAAAAATCTCACTAGAATAGGTGGCATGCTTTTGGCGGTGGCGGATAGATTTTTAACTGTGCAAGGCGCCTTAAGAACAAAAACGGTCCGGCGGCACGGCTGGCATCACATAGGAGGAACCATGAATGTAGAAACTGCGCAGCGGCTCGCCGACCTTCGCCGCAGCAAAGGCTTTAGCCAAGAAGGGCTGGCGCGAAAGCTGGGGCTGTCGCGCCAGGCGGTCAGTAAATGGGAGCGCGCGGAGAGCTCGCCCGATACCGAGAACCTGATCTCGCTCGCCAAACTCTATGGCGTGAGCCTGGACGAGCTGCTCAATCCGAGCGATGAGATCGAGGACGATATTGAGTTTGAGAACGAGGACCGCGCCCGCCAGCGCGAGGCCGAGGCGGCAGAGCGCGCCCGCACCCATGAGGCGGCGGCACGCGCCACCGAGGCGGCAACGCAGGCGAGTGATGCTGCGGCCAAGGCGGCACAAGCGGCAAGCTGGAGTGCGCAGGCCGCCAACGCTGCTACGGCGCAGGCGACGAGTGGCGGTGCAGTTGGCTCGACTCCGGCGAAGGGCCCGTTCCGGTCGTTCCCGTATTGGGCCGTGTGCTGGCTACTGTTCTTTTTGCTGATGTTCCCGTTTGGCGCCGGCCCCTTTGCTGCGCTCATCTTCTTTACGATCCCTATCTATCACTGGGTGGCGCGTGCGCTCGATGGTGATTGGGCACGCGGGGATATTCAGGTTGGTCCGGCACCGGTGACGGCTAGGGCTCGGAATGTTTCCGCTGCGGTTGATACTGACGTGGCTACCGCGACCACCGCTGAGCCGATTGCCAAAGAGGGTGATGAATGATGAAGCTTTCGCATGAATCCAAGGTACGCTTGGGCGTTGGCGTCGGAGCGTTTGTGCTCATCATTGGGCTTGTCTTTGGCATTTCGCGGCTATTGGCTCATTTCGATATGGTGCGTACGACCGGTATTCTATCTGGCCATTTGTCTGATTTTGACGATATGTTTGACGAGGACGATTCCTTGAATAGCGGTAACTATTCCGCTCGGCCTCAGCAACTTTCGAGTGCGACTTTTGATGCCGATGAGTTCCGCTACCTCGATTTCGATATCAATGCGGCTTCGGTGGACGTCAAGGTTGTTGATGGCAACAAGGCTCGCGTTATAGAGCGGGGGCGCGTTGCCGAGGGTATGGATGCCTCCAAGGCCGCGACGCAAAACATCGCATCCGTCGAGGACTCGACGCTCAAGGTTTCCCAGTTTGGAAGTGATGACGGTAAGGCAATCGATCGCTCAGTTACGGTTGAGCTGCCACGCCGTGTTGCCGAACATCTGAAGGGAGTCAACGCGCACGTGGGCTCGGGTGATCTGCAGATTGCCGGTGTCATCTGTGATGGTTTCGACCTTTTCCTGGGTGCGGGAGATGTAGAGTTTTCGGGCAGCGTGACTGATGCGCTCAGCGCTGAGGTCGGTTCGGGCGATGTGACGTTCGAGCTTTACCAGGCCCCCGCGAAGTCGATGGACGTGAGTGTGGGCTCGGGCGATGTGGAGATGACGGTTCCGAACTCGACGGGCTTTAAGGCGAGCCTTACCGTGGGCAGCGGCGACTTCGAGAGCGATTTCCTTCCGCTTGGCTACGACGGCGAGACCATTTTGAATCTTGAATTCGATAACGGCGATAAGTCTGCCACGTATCGTTTTGAGGTCGGTTCGGGTGATATGTCGTTTGATTCGGAGTGACATGCGGTTTTCGGAGATCGGTACATATAGGCGTGCTCTTTGATGGAGGCGCCGGAGCCGTGACGGGCTCCGGTGCCTTTGCCTTTACAATGGGGGCATGGAACAGATTATCTTGAACATACTTAAAGCCCTGCGTCGCGGCGAGACCGTAGACGACAAGGCGCTCGTCAAACTGATACATGCCGAGGCACGCCGTGAGGGTGCCGACAAGCGCGATCTGGCCAAGCGCCGTCTGCTGCCGTTCTACCAGCGGGTTAAACGTGAGGATCCGGCTCGTTGGGCTGCGTGGAATGTCGATTCCGATCTGGAACGTCAACTGCTGCAGGTGCTACGCATGAAGCCGCGCCGCACGGCTTCGGGAGTGGCGACCATTACCGTCATCACCAAGCCGTGGCCGTGCTCGGGCGATTGCCTGTTTTGCCCCAACGACCTGCGTATGCCCAAAAGCTATTTGCATGCCGAGCCCGCGTGCGCCCGTGCGGAGCAAAATTGCTTCGATCCGTATCTGCAGGTGAGCGCTCGTCTGACCGCGCTTTCGCAGATGGGGCATGCGACCGATAAGATTGAGCTCATTGTGCTTGGCGGCACCTGGAGCGACTATCCGCAAGGGTATCAGACATGGTTTATGTCGGAGCTTTTCCGTGCGCTCAATGACGATGCCGTCGCCGGCGTGGCAGCCAACCCCATGTTGGCGCGTCCGGGTATCAGCCGTGCTGAGGCGGGGCGTCTGCTCGACGATGCACCCGCCGATGCGCTGCCGCCGGTGGTGGCGGAGCGCCGCGAGCGCTATCGGGCTGCCGGCATTGCGACAGACGAGGCCGAGCTCGCTGCCGACGTTGCCGACGAGCAGGAGCGTGTGGATGCTGCCGTGGGCGGCTATAACCGTGCGGTGCGTCGTCTGTACGGCCCCGGTACGCCGTGGGGCGAGGTCACCGAGTGGCAGACGGCAACGATGGAGGAGCTCGAGCGTCAGCAGCACATCAACGAGACGGCGAAGCATCGCGTGGTGGGACTCGTTATCGAGACGCGCCCCGATGCTGTAACGCCGCAGGCGCTTACGCTCATCCGCCGCCTGGGCTGCACCAAGATCCAGATGGGCATCCAGAGCCTCGACCAGTACCTGCTCGATATCAACGAGCGTCGCATTTCGGTGGGGCAAATCGAGCGGGCGTTATCGCTTGCGCGCCTGTTTGGCTTTAAGATCCACGCGCATTTTATGCTCAACTTGCTGGGTGCCACACCCGAGGGGGACAAGCGCGACTACGAGCGCTTTATGACCGAGGGGGCCTTTATGCCCGACGAGGTCAAGGTCTACCCGTGCGCGCTCATCGAGGGCTCGCGTCTGGTGGGCTGCTACGAGCGCGGCGAATGGCGCCCCTATACCGAGGAGGAGCTGCTCGACGTGCTAGCCGATGACATCGTGGTGACGCCGCCGTTCTGTCGAATCAGCCGCATGATCCGCGATTTTAGCTCCGACGACATTATGGTGGGCAACAAGAAGCCCAACCTGCGTCAGCTCGTCGAGAACCGCCTGGCTGCTCGGGGTGACGGTGCGACGGTGCGTGAGATTCGCTATCGCGAGATCAGCACGGCGGGTGCCGACTTGGATGAGCTGACCCTTGACGAGGATGTGGCGTACGAGACGCCGGTGACGCACGAGCGCTTTTTGCAGTGGGTGACGCCGCAGGGCAAGATTGCGGGCTTTTTGCGCCTGTCGCTGCCCGACCATTCGTTTGTTGCCGCGCATGCGGACGAGTTGCCGACGACGCCGGACGAGGCGATGATTCGCGAGGTGCACGTGTACGGCATGGCGGCGCGCGTGGGCGACCAGGGCCAGGCGGCGCAGCATCACGGGTTGGGGCGTTTGCTCGTAGAGCGTGCGTGCGAGATTGCCCGGGATGCGGGTTATACGCACATCAACGTGATCAGCGCGATTGGCACGCGCGAGTACTATCGCCATCTTGGATTTTATGACCATGGCCTTTATCTGCAAAAGGAGCTCTAGATGAACAAACCGAGTGTTTCTGCCGGCGTTGTTGCCGGCGTTGCTCTGGGAGCCGCGGCGCTTGGTGCGGCTGCCGTCGCTGTTCGTGCTGCCTGCCTGCAGGTTGCGCGAACCCGCAATGGGTTGGCGCGTGTGAAACGCGTGCACGATGAGGGCGGCGATGAAGTCCGCGTATTGGTGCAAGGCGGTGTCTACCAAAGCGCGAGTTACGTCGGCGAGCGCTGGGCGGAGCCCGTCTTTGGGTATTATCGCGCGTTTGACGACGTGTTTGAGGCCGAGGATGCGATGCGTGACGTTTATGGTCACGGTATCAGCCGTATGCTTATGCTAGGTGGCGGCGGGTTTGCCTATCCCAAATTTGCGCTGATGTCGCACGAGGGCCTGCGCATGGACGTTATCGAGTATGACGGAGAGATTACGCGCCTGGCGCGCCGCTGGTTCTACCTAGACGAGCTAGAGCGCGCGGCGGGCGATCGCCTGCGGGTGATAACCGCTGAGGCTCGCTCGTATCTGGGTGTGACGAGTGTGGGCCATCGTCGCTACGACGTGGTCGTGAGCGATTGCTTTAGCGGTGCCGAGCCCGTACGCGAGCTGGCGACGGTTGAGGCGTTGCGTTTAGTGCGGGGCAGCCTGAACCCCGGGGGTATCTACGTTGCCAATATCGTGAGCACAAACGAGGGGAGCGATGTAACGTTCCTGCGCGACTGCGCTGCCACGGCACTCGAGATATTCGCCCACGCCTGGGTGGTCCCCTGTGGCGATACAGAGTTCGGCGGCGAGGAAAACTACCTGCTCATCGCCAGCGACGGGAACCATGCCTTTGCCGAAGCCGTGCCCTTTGACGCCGACTTCCTCGGCGCCGTCCTTCACGACTAGCGCGTCTTTCTGCGACCAGTCTTTCTGGGACGGGGCTTTTTAGCTGCTTTCGGATGCCGGCTCGCTCCACATCGGGAGCAGTCAATTTGGGACGGGGCTATTTTAGCTATCCCTGCCACTAATCGGCCAAACCTTTCGCTTTACCTGCAAGGGCAGCTAAAATAGCCCCGTCCCAAATTGACTGCTCATATAGTCAGCCCCGTTTTATGCGTGGTCGCGCCAGCTGCGGACACGCTGCCTCATACCCTCTATGTCGAGCACGCCTTCGGCAAAGCCCTTACGCACGAGCTCTTCGGGAACGAACTCATCGTAACGATCAAAGTAAGGCACCTCGCCGGGATAGACGAGCTCGATGGGATCGAAGTCCTTCTCGGCCTCGGCGGCGAGTACCTCAAAGAACGTCTCTTCGTCGGCCTTCATCTTAAACTGCATAAAGTACGGGCGCGACGGGTCGAGTCCGCGAAGGCCCAGCTCCGCGGCACATTTAATCTTGAGCATGCGCTCGAGCGCCAAAAAGGCATAGCTGCCCAGCCAGGGGAAGAGCACCCAGGTGTCGCCGCCCAGGTTAATGAGTGGCCTAGTGCCCGCACCCGAAATCTCGGCCGTATGGCGAGCCTGCGCCAGACGGGCTCGCGCGTTGCCCATAAGGTATGGATATGTCACATGTTCGTTGAGCGCTTTACGCATGCGCTCGAGTACATGCGTGTTGATGTCGCCGGGGCAGTCGCCAAAGTAGGCCGGCACACGGCCCTTGACCTGCGTAGCAAAGACGGTATGGCGCTTCCAGTCCACTTCCTCGACAATCCAGCAGTGCCCGGCGATGGCGATGCGTTCACCGGGCGGTGGGGGATTGACGATCGTGCCCAGCTCGGCCGACTCGCTGCGGACGGTGAACTCCTCGTTTTCCTGAAACACGGCGTAGAACTTAAAATTGTTGATGATGCGCTCGCCCGCGAGGCCCACGATGAGCCCGCCGCCCTCGGTGACCTGGATATGGTCGATCTTAATGAGGTGACGCAGCAGCACGCGATAGTCATCGGCTGAGATGCGATGGAAATAGCTGAGTGTGAGCACGCGCTGGGCAAGTTCTGCCGGCGTGAGCTCTCCGGTGCTGGCAAGCGTCGACATAGTCTGGTGATAGAGCAGACTGTAGGGGAGTCGATCGAGCTCGGGCGGCTCGACCCACTTTTCCTCGCGATAGAGTTGTACGAGTGCGATGCCCTGCAGGAGCTTCCACGGAATGGTTTCGGGCATCATCGTGCGCGGCTCGGGTTCTTCCTCGCGCATGACAAACCACATCTCGGGCGGAAGGTCGCGGCGTCCCGTGCGGCCCATTCGCTGCAAAAAGGAGCTGACGGTAAATGGCGCATCGATCTGAAATGCACGCTCCAGACGGCCGATATCGATGCCAAGCTCAAGCGTAGAGGTGGTGACGGTCGTCTGTGCCTGCTCCTCATCGCGCATGAGCTCTTCTGCCGTCTCACGCAACGATGCCGAAAGATTGCCGTGATGGATGAGGAAACGGTCAGGCTCGTGTCGGCTCTCGCAGTAGCTGCGCAGCGTGGAACATACGGCCTCTGCCTCCTCGCGCGAGTTGGCAAAGACCAGACACTTGCGCCCGCGGGTGTGTTCGAAGATATAGCCCATGCCGGGATCGGCGTTGTCGGGTGCGGTGTCGGTGGGGTTGAGGAGCGCTTGCTCGGCGGCCCGGGGGATGTCGACTTCGCCCTCGGGGGCCGAAGAAGTGCAGCGGTTCCCGGAGGTAGCCTTACCCTGTGCCCGTTTGCGACGTTGACGGCGCTCCTCCTGTGTGGGCTGTCCGCTGTGGCACATGCCTTGGGTGTCGGCCGGCAGCGCCGTGGGTGCCGCTGCCTCAATGCGCTCGGAGGCAAGAACTTCGGCCTCTTGAGGACCCATGCTCTCGAATCCCCGCTGCTGTGCCTGGGGACCCGAGTTGTAGAAGTGCTCCATGGAGATGCGCCACACGCGGCGCGGTTCTTCAAAACGGGGGATAACGCAGTCACGTCCCGTTCCCTGTGAGAGAAAAGCGCCCGTGCGCTCGGGGTCGCCGATGGTGGCCGAAAGGCCAATGCGTCGAGGCTGCACGCCGGCCATGCGCGAGAGTCGCTCGATAAGGCAGAGCGTCTGCCCGCCACGGTCGCCGCGCATGAGCGAGTGGACCTCGTCGATGACCACATAGCGCAGGTCGCAAAACATGCGCGGGATCGCCATGTGCTTATGGATCAGGAGCGCCTCGAGTGACTCGGGCGTAATCTGCAAGATGCCGCTCGGCTTTTTGATGAGCTTAGCCTTGTGCGACTGCGAGACATCGCCATGCCAGTGCCAGACAGGGATATCGGCCTCTTCGCAGAGGTCGTTAAGGCGGACGAACTGATCATTGATGAGCGCCTTGAGGGGGCCGATGTAGAGGGCGCCCACGCTCGCGGGCGGCTTCTCCCAAAACTCGGTCAGGATGGGAAAGAAGGCCGCCTCGGTTTTGCCGGAAGCCGTGGATGCCGTCAGGAGCACATTGTCTTGTGTGTTAAAGATGGCATCTGCCGCCGCAACCTGAATGGAGCGGAGACTCTCCCAATCGTGGGAGTAGATGAAGTCTTGGATAAACGGGGCGTAGCGGTCAAAGGCGTTCACGGGGCCTCCTTTCAAAAGCGAATCTCTCAACGCGGCGGGCAGTGGCTTGCTGCATGACTGCTTCAATGTTTGCCCAGATAAAACCTGCCAAAATAAACCTGTCCCTTTTTGGCAGGTTAGATGGCGAATTCGGCGAAGTTGCGGTCGGCGCCCGCGGTGCCGGTGTCGTCTGTTGCGGCTGCTGGCGCGTCACCGCCGACGCTTTGCAGCAGCTCGGCCACGTTGGCGTCGGGGTTTTGGCATAGGATGTCGAGCAGCTCGATAAAGTCACGAATGACTTCGCGCGGCGTCAGATGCGTGTCGGCTCCCACGCGACCGAACTCAATCTTGAGGAAGTCCACCAGGTCGCTCTCGGTAAGCGTGGGCGTCCAGCCAAAGTAGCCGGCGTGAATTTGCATGAGTTTTTCAATCAGCACCAGCAACTCTTCGTAGGTGAGTGGCTGCAGACGGATGATGGGCGCGAGCATGTCCTTAAGGTCCTCGCGTGCAAAGCGGCCCTGAGCGAGTCGGCTGCGCAGGGCCTCGTAGGAGAACACGCCGCGGCGGCGGTCTTCGATGGAGGCTGGCGTGCCGCCCATGATCATGCCCAGGTACTGCGCCTTGCCCTGGAGCGTGTCGTTGTACATGGTCAGGATCTTCTCGTAGTTGTATTGGCGCGTGATCGCGTTGGGAATCTTATACAGATTCACGAGTTCGTCGATGAGCACCAGCATGCCCTTGTAACCGCTGCAGACCAAAAAGCGCGCAATGAGCTTAACGTAGTCGTACCAGTCGTCATCGCTGATGATGGTCGAGGAACCCAGTTCGGCGCGAGCCTCGCTCTTGGTGCGGTATTCGCCGCGGATCCATTTGGTTACGCGGCTCATGGCCTCTTCATCGCCCTCGGATACGGCCGTGCGGTAGCGGCGGAGCATGCGGGCGAAGTCGAAGCCGTGGACCATCTCCTCGAGCGGGGCCAGTTGGGCATTGACGACCGACTCGTCGACGTCGGCACACGAGGCGACCCAGCGATCCAGAATAAGGTTGAGCGCACCGCCCTCGGGGCGCGTCTTGGTCGATATGTTGCGGATGAGCTCACGGTAGGTGGCAAGGCCCTGCCCCTGACCGCCCTGCAGGCGGCGCTCGGGCGACAGGTCGGCATCGGCGACGACGAACCCCTCGCCCATGGCGTGCGTGCGGATGGTCTGGAGCAAAAAGCTCTTGCCTGCGCCGTAGCGACCGACCAGAAACCGGAAGCTCGCGCCACCGTCGGCGATGAGACTCAAATCGGTGAGCAGGGCGCGGATCTCGACCTCGCGCCCTACGGTGATATAGGGAAGGCCGATGCGCGGGACCACACCGCCCTTGAGTGAGTTGAGAATGACGGCAGCGACGCGCTTGGGCACGCGGGGTGCTGCGGATGCGGTATCACTCATGGTCTAGGTATCCTCTCACGTCTGCTTCGTAATCCTCGATAATTTGCGGTCCTGCCGCGCCGAACTCGATAACGGTGTCTCCCACCAGGTCAAAGAGCGTCTCGTTGATGCTGTCGACGAGCATATCCTCGCTCTGGCCCGACCTCTCCACTGCCGATGTCGCTTGCGCTGTGTTTTGCTCGAGGAGCGCGCGAAGAAAGGCATCTTCGGCGGGCGCGAGTTTGTTCGTAGCTTCGGCAGACGCGGGCGTTACGGGTGCGGGCGCAGACACGAGGAGCGGTGCCATGACGCCAAACTCTTCGGCGGAGACAGTCGGCTCGTCGGGTTCGTCTTGCTGAATGGTCATCTCGCCAGGTTCGGCAGTCATGCCGGGCGCAGACTCGCGGCCCGGCTGCTCGATAAGCGTTGCCTCGGCTTCCACGGGCGTGCCGTCCTCGCGCTCCTCATCAATCAAAAGCGCTTCACGCGTTTGCGCGGCGGCGCTCCGAATGTGCCCCAGCTGGCTCAAATCGATATCGATCTTGACGGGCTGGTGTGCGGCATCCCACGAAAGCCATGCCACGATCTCGTCATCGATGATTTTGGCCAGATATTTGGGGACCTTCTCCTCCTTCAGGGGGTGGGCGGGGGCTAGGGCCAGGCGCAGACGTTGGTCGCAGGCGCGCATCATCTCACCAAGCTTGCTGCTCTTTTGCCTGCTGCCGTGAATTCGCATGCATTCCCAAAAACCGTTTTGGCAGCGGTAGATATGGATGGGGTCAAGACGGTATTCGCAGTCCTCGTGGCGCTCGGGCGCAAAGAACACGGCCGAGGCAAACATGGTATAGGGCATGGCCGTCTCCTCCCCAAACAAGCTCGCCACGATACCGGTCTTTCGGTGCGTGTCATAGTAGCGCGCCATGCGGACGTACACGGCACATGCCACGTGGCGTAGGTCGCGATGGTGGCTGCGATCGAGTCTAGAGTTATCGAGGTTATACGTGGAGAGGGCGTTGATAGCGGCCATGAGTCGCTCCTCGCCCGCCTCGTCGGGCGGGAGGGGGAGCGTAGGCTCGGAGGTCTTACGACGCGCAGGCGCCAGGTCCGACGGCGTCGGTGCAGGTGCAAGGTCTCGAGCCGCGCGCCGCAGCTCGATAAGGGCGTTATCGAACATGACGGTTTTAGAGTCGCGAAGCAGTTTGGGGTCGAGCCCGTGGAAAACGGCGTAATCTTGCAACCACACGCGTGCAAACCGGTCGATGCCGGGCTCGAAGGTACGATAGGCGTTCCAAAAGGCCTTGATCTTGCTAAAGCCATCGAGTGGGTCATCTACGCCAATGCCGCAGATCAGCTCATAGAGATACAGGAAGGCAAAGGACGTAGACGTTTCCTCGACAGTTCCGCGGCGCACTTGGGCACGCCAGGTAAAGTAGCCGCGCAACTGTCGATCGCTCATGGCATTGTAGGTGGGAAAGTACGACTTAAAGGTGCCGTTGTAGGGACAATCGTCCTCGAAGTCGGCCATCAGCAGGCCTTGGCGGTAAAAGAGCTCCGCCTCCGATAGCCAACGTCCCGCGCCGCCTTTGGGATCATCTTGCCAGCGTGATATCTCGCGCATCTTGCGGTACTGGTCGGGGAGGAAGTTCTGCATCTGTCGACCGGTCTTGAGAATCGGCTCGTCAGCATAGATTTCGTTTGAGAAGCGGGCGGACTGATGGGTCCGGGCCTCGGCCATAATGCGCTCGATGAGCGTCTTGACGTCCTGGTCGGCCACCGCTTCTCCTCTCCTAACGCAGCTTCGGTGACCTCATATCATAGCACAGCATCAAACAGGTGTTCGAGATATCGCTACGTAGATAGATTGCTACGTAGATAGATTTAGAACAAGAGGGCGTAGATGACCGCCACGACGACGGAGGGGAGCATGTTGGCCGTGCGGAAGGTCTGAGGTCGAATAAGGTTAACCCCAACACAGAAGATGAGCATAGAGCCCACAAGCGAAAGGCTGTCGAGGGCTGCGGTGGTCATGATGGGGGAGAGTGAGCCGGCAAAAAGCGTGATCGTGCCCTGGAATACGGCAACGGGCAGGGCCGAGAAGATGCAGCCGCGGCCAAGCGAGGCCGTCATGGTGCAGACGATGATGCAGTCCAGCGCGCCCTTCAGGGCAAGCGTGGACCAGTCGCCGAGCAGACCGTCCTGAATCGATCCTACGATGGCCATGGCGCCGATACACACGGTGAGCGATGCCGAGACAAAGGCGTTGGTAAACTCGTTGTCGCCTTCGCTGCCGGTTTTGCGCTTGAGCCATTCGCCGAGGTTCTCGATGGCGGCCTCCAGGTTGATGGCCTCGCCGATGAGCGAACCGAGGGCAAATGAGACGATAAGCATGGTGGTGCCGGTGGTCGCCAACGCCTCTCCATCGATAACGAGCATCTTTTGCATGGTGCCGCCCAAGCCGATAAACAGAACACACAACCCCGACGCCTTCATGAGCGTGTCTTGGATGCGAGGCGTAATGAAGCGCCCACCCATAAGGCCAAGCAGACCGCCCGCGATCAAAAGCGCGACGTTGATGATCGTTCCTAAACCCGGCATGAACCCTCCTGTAATTGATGCCAACGCGGCAATCGTAGCAGAACGGGGAGGGGCGCTCAGTATCCGAGCCAAGCGGCAGTTAGCGGTCTAGGACAGGATGGGGCTAAAGTCGAAGCGCAGCGTCATGAGGTGCTGTGGGGATTCGATGGCTGCGGCAATGATGTCGGCATCTCGTGCGCGATCGAACCCTTCAAGCTCCATTTGATAGGGGACGTCTTCTTGGATACCGATGCGACGAGGAACCAAAAGCTTGGTTCCGTCGAATTCTTCGGTTCGCGTTCCGTCTGCTGCAACGGAATAAAGGTGTAACTTGGCGGTCGTTGTGGCATCAAGTGCCGAGATAGCTTGGATATCGTTCGATGCGCTCTTTGCTCCCACTGCTGTAAGTGCCGTAGGCGCGACGACTTCGCCCGAAGGCAAAAAGACGAGCTCGACGGTGTTGGGGAATGCGATGAGGATATTTTTGCGGCGGGGCGCATTGGCAGCGACTGGCTCAATGCTTGCAGCATCGACGGTTTCCGTGTGGTCGAGCGCGACCATCATGCAACAGTTGCCTTCGTCGACACCTGGGGGAGCGGCAAAGTCCAGGCCGTCTTTCGGTTGGGAATCGCCTAGTTCGGTGGCGTTGCCGCTTGGCTTCTCGAGAGGAACCGCAGCGTTGTCTTCTGATGATGCATCGTCAACATGTGCCGGTGCGTCTGCGACCTCGTCTTTGGGGGATTTGTCATTATCGCTCGATATAGGAGCGGAAATCTCGACGGACCCCACTCCGTGCCATGTCATTTGGAGCAGCGCCGGATCGGCGAGAATGCGCCGCACGCCCGGCGCCTGGGCATCGATATTGATGGGGGCGGGTTCTGATCCGCGCGTGAGGTTAAGCGAGCCCTTCTGCCTGGTGCTTTGAGCCTTTTGGTCGTCCGCGTCGCCAGCGTAGAACAGCAAAGGCGCGTCTCCCGTTGCGATGGCTTCGGTGTCCGCCTTGGTCAGCCGCAGCGACGCCGTAAAGGAGATGATGGGCTGCGCGCCATCGGCATTCGAGGGAACGCAGCCCAGGCATACACCCCCTTCTTCTTCATGGGCCGCGCTGTCGAAGACGACTTTTGCCCCGTTCGCCGAATCATCGACCGAGGCAATATCGATGCGCAGCTCTAAGTCGCATGGGTCGCCATCGGCGTCGACTGCAGCCGATTTCCATGTGCAGATGGCGCAACCTGTCCGGGGGCCGTTCTCCTTGTCTGGTCGATTGATATCCACGACTATCGAGTCGACCGTATTGCGGTGAAGGCATCCCGAGGTTCGGACCGTGGCATGTGCGAGCGAAAAACGTTGGCAGGCGACGATACCCGACGAATTCGCCGCGGGGTTCAGAGCTTGCGGTAAGGAGCTTGCCGTGGCGGGCGTCGCCCAAGCGGCGAGAGGCGTACCGCTCGCCAGTGCGCTGCAGAGCGCGGCAACGGGCAAAAGGTTTTTGGGTGCCATGGTTCTCCTATCTATTCCGCGTACTCCGGTCGTGCTTGGCTATTGGTTGCGTTTGATGTGCAGGCCAAGGCACGTCAGTCCTGCTCCCACCGTGGCGACGCCTACCGCAATGAGTTGCCGGGTGTCGCTCGTCTGGACGAGCGGCTCGTGACGGCTGCCGCGATTAAGGCCCGAAAGATCGACGGTCACTTCTGTGGCCGCCTGCGCTTGCTCTTGTTGAGCAAAGGCATTGCGGGTGCGGACGCCAAGATGCCGACGATGGCGGCCAGTGCAATCGCCTTAGGACGTGGCGTGCGCACCGGGCTCGACCGTCCAGGTGATGCTTGCCACTTGATCTCCCGTACCGGTGGCGTGGTAGATGTCACGCGTGACGCGGGCGACGTGGCCACTCACATTGAGCCTAATTTTGTCCGTTCCGTCGGCAATGTCCTTGTACTTCATGTCGAAGCTTGCGTCTTTGGAAAGATCGAGGCCCGTAGTCTGAGTCGCCGAGCTGGCATCCTTTTCTGCCTTATCGGGGCCAACCTTAAAATCGATGGAGTTCTGGGCCGAGCCCGTCTTTGCGTCTGCAACGATTGTCCAGTCGTTCTTGGCCGTGACCTTCATGTTGGTGACGTGGATGCCGTATGCCGAGAGGTTGTCGATGGTAATCGTCTTGTCGGAGGGTCCTACAAGCGTTCCGTCGGCTTTGGCGGCAAAAGGGATGACCGTTGGCGCCTTAAACGAAACATTGCTAATGTCGGCCTTCACCGTCACATCGGTGGTTCCAACGCGCACCTCTGCCATGGCCGCCGTTGGCGCGGCGCCCATCGCAAGTGCGAGCGTAAGCCCTGCGCCCACGGCGAGTGCCCTGGCTCCGCTCAGGTTCATGGGTGTGTTCATAATCGATCCCTTCTGCTCGTCACGGACTGTTTCCGTGATGGTTGGACGAATGGGGACAGGGTGCTGCCCCTGCGAGCGCGTCGGCCACTAGCCTTCTGCCTGTGCCACCCGCACTTTGACGCGCGTCGGATTGCCGTGGGTGTCGTAGGTCTTGGCATCGAGTGCCTGAATCTCGATATATGCCTCGCCTTCTTGGATATCGCCGGCGGGGCAGGTCTCAACCGTCTTGCCGGCTTCGACCACACCGGACTCATAGATGGTCTCGTCGTTTTGAATCACGCGGAAGCGCTGGGGAAACTTGTTGTCTTGGACGTTCTGCACGTTGACGCGCAACTTGCCGCCTTCCTGCAACTGTGCGACCGGCGCGACCGAGATCGTCATCATGTTGTCGCGGACGATGGCGTCGAGCTCATCCTGGATTTCTTGGCGCGATTTACCTTCTGCCGTCGTGACTGAGGCGCCCGCTTCGGGCACGGGCTGCGACTGCCAGGCGTATAGCCCTACGGCGATGAGGGCGCAGACGACAGCCAGGCAGACAACGACGAGTTTCTTGCGACGCCCCAGTCCTGCAAGGCGGGGCGGCTTCTTCGCACTCATGCGGCGTCCTTGGTGGTGTAGACACGTGCGAACGTGGACGGGTCCGCTCCAAAGAGCATGTGAAGCATCAGGCGGCGCGAGTAGATGAGCTCGTCGAAGTCGTGAGGGAGCTCGATGTTGTGGATACGCGCGATGTGGTGGGCGAGCGCCGAGAACGACTCGGGGTCGCAGATCACATCGGTGGTGACGTGGTAGACCTCCGTACCTGGAAATGCATCTTCGTCGAAAGGCAAGAGATAGGGGTCGTCATCGACTTCGATGGCGAAACCGTATTGGGGCCAGTAATATGCCATGGAAACCTCCCTGCTCTGGGGCCAAAACTCCTATTGGTTTGGCTGTCGATGCCGACCGTATCAGCCGCAACTTGCCCAATAACTAACCAATTGCTTGACGAGCCGATATCCCCGCAGGTAAAAGCATGTGAAAAAAATCTCAACTATTTTTGACTGATAAATGCACATGTTGTGGCTGCGCGGCAACGTGTGGCAAAAGCGTCGCTTGTCTCGAAAATTCCACCGTTCGCCGAATTGCGCGAACGTTAAAAACGTCAATTATGGAGACGGTCTCGAACATGTCGGTGAAACGATGCGGTAACATTTCCCTGCAAACACTGTAGTTAGCTAAAGGGGGAGTTCGCGTGTCTGCAACCATCAAACCCTTCACCGACGAGTTCGAAGAGTATGGTCGCGATGAGTCTCGCACATCGGGCGAGGCCTCGAGCATCTCGTTTCCGACAACGGAGGACGAGGTCCGCGCCATTATGGAAAAGCTCCATGCCGAGCGTGTCCCGGTGACGGTTCAGGGCGCCCGGACCGGTCTTGCCGCCGGCGCCGTGCCTCATGGCGGTCACATTCTCAATACTTCCCGCATGAATCGCTACCTAGGCATTCGCCGCGATGAGCAGGGCCGCTTTCTTTTGCGCGTGGCGCCCGGCGTCGTGCTGTCTGAGCTGCGCAAGCAACTGGGCAAGAAAGTGCTGCCGACTGCCGGCTGGGACCAGGCATCGCTTGAGGCCTACGAGGAGTTCCAGGAAGCTCCCGAGCAATTCTTTCCTACCGATCCCACCGAGGCATCTGCCTGCCTGGGCGGTATGGCGGCATGCAACGCTTCCGGCGCCCGTAGCTACGCTTACAGCCCCATGCGCCCTCACGTCACGGGCCTTCATGTCGTGCTGACCGATGGCGACCTGCTCGAGCTTCACCGTGGCGAGGTTTTTGCACAGGGTCGTCGCCTTTCGCTCGTCACGGTGCAGGGCCGCACGCTCGAGCTCGACCTTCCCGACTACACCATGCCCAAGACCAAAAATGCTTCGGGCTATTTCGTTGCTGACGATATGGATGCCATCGATCTGTTTATCGGTGCGTGTGGCACACTCGGCGTCATCACCGAGCTCGAGATTGCCCTGCAGGCGGCGCCTGCGGTCGTTTGGGGCGTGAGCTGCTTCTTTGACAGCGAAGACAAGGCCGTGTCCTTCACCGATTCTGTACGTCCCGTCCTGTCCCACGCGGCTGCCATCGAATATTTCGATGCGGGTGCCCTGGATATCCTGCGTCGTCAGCGCGAGCAGTCGACCGCGTTTGCCTCGCTGCCGGCGCTCGACAAAGACGCCAAGGTCTGTGTCTACGTGGAGCTCGACTGCGACGACGAAGCCCAGGCGACTGAGGAGCTGTATCACTTGGGGTGGGTACTGGAGCTTGCGGGCGGCAGCGACGATGCGACATGGGTCGCGCGCACCGAGGTCGATCGCGAGTGTCAGCGATTCTTCCGCCATGCGGTGCCCGAGAGCGTCAACATGCTCATTGACGAGCGTCGCCGCACGGACCCCACCATTACCAAGCTGGGGTCGGATATGTCGGTGCCCAACGCGCACTTGGCCGATGTCATCGCCCTTTATCGCCGCACGTTGGCCGAAAGTGGGCTTGAATCTGCCGCCTGGGGGCACATCGGTAACAACCATCTGCATGTGAACATTCTGCCGCGCGATGCGCAGGATTACCGCCGCGGCGGAGAGCTCTTTGCCCAGTGGGCTTCCGAGGTCACGGCCATGGGCGGCGCCGTCTCCGCCGAACACGGCGTCGGCAAGATCAAGGCGGGCTTCTTGGAGACGATGTACGGTCACGAGGCCATGGTCGAGTCGGCGCGGCTCAAGCTCCAGCTCGATCCTGCCGGGCAGCTGGGCCGCGGTAACCTGTTTTCGGAGAAGCTCTTGGATGAGCTCGTCCAGAAAGGGGGCGCGTGAAGATGAGCGATTTCCATATGGTGGTGTGCGTCAAGGCGGTGCCGGGCAGCACCGAGGTCAAGATGGACCCCAAGACCAATACCATCGTGCGCGATGGCAAGCAGGCGGTCATTAATCCCTTTGATGCGAGCGCTTTGGAATGCGCGCTGGCGCTGAAGGACGACTTTATCGGCTTTGGCATGGACGTGCGCGTAACGGTGGTGTCGATGGGCATCCCCGCGACTGAATCGCTATTGCGCGACTGCATCGCCCGAGGCGCCGATGACGCACTGCTGCTAACCGATCGCGCCTTTGCAGGTGCCGATACCCTGGCAACCACCTATGCCCTCAAGTGCGGCATCGAGGCGCTCGACGAGGACTTCGACCTGCTCATCTGCGGCAAGATGGCGGTGGACGGCGATACGGCCCAGATTGGTCCCGAGCTTGCCGGTGCCTTCGAGATTCCCTGCGTGACCGACGTGAGCTGCGTGCAGAGTGCGGGCTTTACGACCTGTGGTTCACTGGCGCTTGTTCACGGCTGCGATGCCGGCGAGGAGACAGTCTATCTTGAGATGCCGTGCGCGATGACGACTGCCAAGGAGATTGGCCAACTGCGCATGCCGAGTATCGCCGGTATTCGTGCGGCCGAGGAGGCGGACGTGCGCGTGGTCAACGCTGCCGACGTGAACGCCGACCCCGCGCGCTGCGGTCTTGCCGGCTCGCCGACACAGGTCGTGCGATCGTTTGTGCCCGACCGCGACCAAACGTGCGAGGCCGTTGACGGAACGGCGTCCGAGCAGGCGGCGAAACTTGCCAAGATTATCGAGGGGATGGCATAGATGAGCGGACTGATTATCGATAGCGAAGCCTGTATCGGCTGTGGTCGCTGCGTTCGCGCCTGTGCCTCGGGCGGCATCGTAGTGGAAGGCGAGCGGCCCAACCGTTGCGCCCGCGTAACCGACGGCTGCATCCTATGCGGCGGGTGCGTCGACGCTTGCCCCGTCAATGCCATTTCGATCGAGCGCGACGAGGCTGCCGGCGCGGTTGACCTCGATGCATATCGAGACATTTGGGTATTCGCGCAGACCGACGAGCACGATACGGTGACTCCCGTTGCCTTCGAGCTCATGGGCAAGGGCCGCGAGCTTGCGGATACACGCGGCTGTCGCCTGGTGGCGCTGGTCGGCATGGGCCCCGAGGGTTCTCTCGGTGACCTGGAGCATCTGGTTTGCGCCGGTGCAGACGAGGTCCTGATCTGTCGCGACGAGCGTCTGCGCCAGAACGATGTGGAGGTCTATGCTCGCCTCATCTGCGATTTGGTGGCAGAGCGCAAGCCCGAGGCCATTCTGTACGGAGCGACCGCCTTTGGCCGCGAACTGGCACCCGGCGTTGCCGTGCGTTTGCAGACGGGCCTTACGGCTGACTGCACCGTGCTTTCGATGGATACGGAGACGGGGCTGCTGCAACAGACGCGTCCGGCGTTTGGCGGCAACCTGATGGCCACCATCGTCTGCCCCAATCATCGTCCCCAGATGGCAACGGTGCGCCCCGGCATCTTTAAGGCGCCCGACTTTGACTACGGCCGCTCCGGCACGATCACCCAGATAGCACTTGCGGATGATGCTAAGGCTCGTGTCGAGATCTCGATTCCCGCCGAGGAGTGGGGACAGCAGGCTTCAATCGCCGATGCCGAGCGCCTGGTCGTGGTAGGTCGCGGCATTGGTTCCAAGAAAAACCTGCCGCTGATGCGAAGGCTCGCCGAGGCTCTGGGAGCCGAGCTTGGCTGCACGCGACCTGTCGTGGAGGCCGGCTGGTTGGAGTATCGCCATCAGATTGGCCAGACGGGCGTATCGGTTTCGCCCAAGATTCTTGTGAGTATCGGTGTTTCGGGCGCCATCCAGCATCTTGCCGGCATCGGTGGGGCGGAATGCATTATCGCCATCAACGAGGACCCGGATGCCCCCATCTTTGGTGCTGCCCAGTACAAGGTTGTCGGTGATGCCGTCGAGGTCGTCGAGGAGCTGCTAGCCCAGCTTGAGCGCTAGGCGCGCGCCAGCCAGTCGCGCATCTCTTCCCTAAGACGGCTCCAGGTTGCCTGTGTGGCGGGGTCGGTAAAGGGCTGCGTAATACCAAAGGGCGCGTCGAGCAGGCGGTAGATATCGCCCTGCTCGCGCGCCAGCGCGCGGCTCGCCGGATAGACGAGCTCAAACATAAAGCAGATGAGTCCTACCAGGTAGTCCGCGGGCTCGTCGCGTTCATCACGTGCGACGCAGCGGTGCTCGTCAAAGGCGGCCAACGTCGGCGCCGAGAAGTGGCTGGCGAGAAATGCGTTCTCATCCACCTTGAGGATGGTGTCAACGGTGCTGTCGGCGATGGTGCGCATAATGTCGATTTTGTCGCCATCGCGCACGATATCGCAGAAGCACCGTGTACGCTCGTCGAGTTGCGCCGGCAGGCGAAAGTCACTGTGATAGGCGATGCTCGCGCGGATGAGCTCGTCTTCTGCCGGGCTGTCGATAAAGTCGCGGATACTTGTTGCCGCGGGCGCGTCTGCAGGGTTTTTGCCAAAGAGGACCTCGAGGCCCAACTTCGCATGGCTCATGCTCTCGGCATCCTTAAACGTGTCCCAGCGTCGCAGCTGCTCAAAGCGGCCCATATCGTGCAACAGCCCACAAAGCCACGCCAGGTCAATGTCCTGCGGTGACCAGCCCTGCTTGCGTGCCACGGCATCGCATGCCTCGGCAACGTGGTACGTATGCTCGATTTTGAGCGCGATACGCGGATTGGCGGCATCGTAGGCATCGGTGTAGGTCCTGAAGGCCGCGATTGCCCCCGTTCGATCGATAGCTGTCATAACGACTTCCTAAAAAAGCTGTGTCTTTCTGTGTCTTTCGATCCGGTGGCAATTGTAGGTGAACTCGGTTGCCGCCGGGCGATGATTCTGCCATGTCGTCGAATGCGGCTCAGAAAGCTTGTCGGGACGAGGAACGCCATGGTGCTCAAAATCGTTAAAACCGTCTGGCCGGTGATGCTTACCAATGTTGCGATAGGTGCGCCGTTGTCGATGTTCCCACCGCTATTGCGGGTTTTGTCTGCACATCGCTCTTTATTTGCCTGCTCTTTTCGCAGCGGCTGTCGGCGTCGTTGCGGTGGCAATCAAGACAAAGTCGATGTTGTGGTGCTGCGTCTCGGGTATCGGGCTCTATATCGTTTTGAGCCTCGTATAGGAGTGGGGTGCGTTTACCGTCCGGGCCCCACGAATCGGATTTCTCACCGAGCCGGTCTGCTTCTTCTGGTACCATGGTCAAACTTTACTGTAGCAAAGCATGACGTGGGCTTTTGTTCTGCGTCGGCGGAAATGGGGGTTTCATGGCACAGGAAGCGATCGCCAACGAGCAGAAGAAATTCAAAGTACCGCGCATTCCGGGTGACATCATGATCTACCCGATGATCGTCGGCCTTTTGCTCAATACCTTCTGCCCGCAGGTCTTCGAGATCGGCGGCTTCTTTACCGCCGCCTGCCGCGGCGGTTCCAATACCATCGTCGCCGCGATCCTGTTGTTCGTGGGTGCCGGCATCAGCTTTAAGTCCACGCCGGGTGCCATCAAGACCGGCATCGTCGTACTGATTCCTAAGCTTGTGGTGGCAGCCGTGCTGGGCTTGAGCGTTGCGTATTTCTTTAACGACAACTTTTTGGGCCTGAGCTCGGTTTCCATCATCGGCGGCATAACGTTTTGCAACATGGCGCTCTACACGGGCATCATGGGCGAGTTTGGCGACGAGTCCGAGCAGGGCGCCGTGGGCATCCTGTTCTTCACGGCGGGCCCTGCGGTTACCATGATCATTCTTGGTGTCTCTGGTCTTGCCAACATTCCCGTTGGCACCATCATCGGTTCCATCCTGCCGCTCGTGATTGGCATGGTTTTGGGCAACCTCTTCCCGTTCATCAAGAACCTGCTGGTTCCCGGCACCAATCCTGCGATCGCCGTCATCGGATTTCAACTCGGTGCGTCTATGAGCCTGTCGAGCTTTATCGCCGGCGGCATTTCCGGCATCTTGCTGGGCCTTGTCACGTTGTTTGTCGTCGGTCCCATCACCTTTGCGTTCGAGCGCCTGTGCGGCGGTAACGGCAAAGCCGCCGTGGCTTGTTCCACCATCGCCGGCACGGCTATGACCACGCCGGTTGCTCTTGCCGAGGTCGCGCCGCGCTATGCCGAGCTTGCGCCCACCGCATACGCTCAGATCGCCACCGCCGTCATCATCACGGCAATCATGGCTCCGATTCTGACCGGTTGGGTCGATAAGAAGTTCTACCAGGGCAAGGAAGACCTGTCGCCCGCCGGTGTCGAGGCCATCGAGGAAGCCGTCGCGGCCGACATCGATGGCGAGTAGCCATCGGCGCCCATCAATGATGCTGGCGTGCAACTCGCGCCGTGAGAGCGCCCGGGCGCTCTGGTATTATTCCCTTATTCCCCTCTGGATTGGGGGAGTTATGGTGATGCGTGCGGCTCGGAGAAGCGCTGTCGGTTTGATGATGGGGAGATGGGCCTGGTGGTCAAGGCGCTCAAGATTGAGATATTCCTGCTAAGCATGATTGTTCTTATCGGGCTTGCCGTGCGGAGTCGTCGCTCCTTGTTCTCGAGCACCCAGCAGCTATTGTTTAGCATGCTTGGCTACACCTCTGCCGCGTACATATTATTCGATATGATCTGGGTGCTATTGGATGGTGTGGACGGCACGTTGGGCATTGCTGTCAACTGGATTTCCAACGCGGTTTCGTTTTCGCTCTTTGCCATCGTGTGTCTCATTTGGTTTATCTATTCCGAGACGGTGCAGGGTTCTCGCCTTTTGGCCTCGCGCTATAGGGTGGTGCTTGTAGCGTCGCCTACGGTTCTGGTGGTCGTGCTGGCGTTTACCAGTTACTGGACGCACGCCCTGTTCTATATCGATTCGCAGGGCGTGTATAGTCGCGGCTCTGCTTATATGATCCAGCCCATTGTCAGCTACTGTTACGTTATACATACGTCCCTACATGCGTTTGTGCAATCTCGCAGGGTCGAGAGCCTGCAGACGAAGACCATCTATCGAACCTTGGCATTTTTCGCCATTCCGGCCCTGGTGGGCGGTACCTTTCAGGTTGTATACTCGTTGCCCGGCCTTTGTGTCGGCATAATGATTAGCATATTGCTGCTCTACATTGTCTTCCAGGAGCAGCTCATCTCGACCGACCCGTTGACTGGCCTCAACAATCGCAACCGTTTTGAGACCTATATACTGTCGCTCTTCTCAAATGTGGATCAGGCCAAAGACGTGTATCTGCTTGTGATGGACGCCGACGGCTTTAAGCAGATTAACGACCGCTATGGACATGTGGAGGGCGACCATGCTCTTCAGGTCATATCCGCTGCGCTCAAAGAAGTCTGCTCGGCGTCTGGTAGCTTTATCGCGCGTTATGGCGGCGATGAGTTCGTGGTGCTTCAAAAGGCGATAGCGGAGCAGGATATCTTGCATCTGTGCGCGGCAATCAACGACGAGCTCGCGCGCGCCGAGGTTCCGTATCTGTTGCGGATGTCCATCGGCTACGCACGGGTTGGTGATGGCGTCGATACCTGGCAAGACTTGCTCCGTGCTGCCGACGCGGAGCTCTACCGCGTAAAGCGCGAGAAGAAGAAAGTCGGCGTCCAGATACGCTAGAAAAAGGGGCGCACGACCGTTGCGATGGTCGTGCGCCCCTTCTGCGCTTTCGGGGACTAGTATCGGCTGTCGAAGATGCGCCTCGTCTTTTTCTCGGAGCGCGGCAGCTCACCAGGCGCGGCGTGGCATCGCCATGGTTTTCGATGGGGTTAAACGCGTCTGCGGCCTTGCCGCTGGAGTAGGCATCTGCAATCTGCGGCAGGCGCTCGTTAACCTCGCCATGGGCGGTAAACGAACGGCGCGGGAAGATAACCCATTTGGGATCCTTCTCAAAGGTGCCAGCGGGATGTGCGACGGTATGCTCGGGTACCTCCAAATAGGTTGAGGCGTGACATACGCGGGTGGTGGGGCGCACGATAACGGGCGTATGGTAGCGCTCCGAGATTTCAAATGCCTCTTGCATCATCGCGTAACCCTGCTCCAGATTTTGCGGATCGAGCACGGGGATCTTCGCAAATGCGGCAAAGCGGCGCGTATCCTGCTCGGTTTGAGAGGAGATGGGGCCGGGATCATCGGCAACAAACAGCACCAGGCCGCCCTTGATGCCCACGTAGTTGAGGCTCATGAGCGGGTCGGAGGCAACGTTTAGTCCGACTTGTTTGCAGGTAAAAAGGCAGCGCGCTCCTGCATACGATGCGCCTGCCAGCACCTCGAGCGCGGCTTTTTCGTTGGTCGACCACTCGACGTGGACACCCTCGGCACTACCTTGGGCCTTGAGTTTGGCAACTGTCTCGACAAGTTCCGTCGACGGCGTGCCCGGGTAACCGGCGACCACGCGAACGCCCGCCGCAAGCGCGGCATACGCAAAGGCCTGGTTTCCCATAACCAGTTTCTTATGCATCTGTATCCCCTCGATGTCGCCGGCGCGTTACGGCAAGACGGCGTCTGTCGCCGCGACTCGGTACGAAATCAACGAGATACAGTGTACTCCATTAAGCTAAAGCGAGAGCTGCCCTTTTCCAAACGGGGTGGTTTGTTAGGCCTTTTTAGGTTTGTTGACAATGATGATGCCACTGCAGACCAAGAGCAGGGCCACAATTACGGTAACGGGGCTCGTGCCAGCGCCCTCTCCGAGCAACAACGCGCTCAACAGCACGCCAAAGACCGGGTTCATAAAGCCAAAGACCGAAACGCGGCTAACGGGGTTGACGGCGAGTAGGCGGGACCACAGCGAGTACGCGACGGCGGAAATGAGCGCCATATAAATGATGAGCGCGATGGCGGGGGCGATTTCGGTGGGGAATAGCGCGCCGCCCATCAAAAACCCGATGGCGGTAAGGACCAAACCGCCGACCAAAAACTGCCAGCCGGCGAGCAAGACGCCGTCATGCTCGCGCGAGAAGATGCCAATGAGGCAGGTCGACAGGGCGCCCGCAATAGTGGAAGCCAAGATAAATCCCTCGCCGTCGAGTGTAAAGCCAAAGGTGCCGTCCGCACCCGAAAGGTTGACGAATGCGACGCCGGCAAAGCCCAGTACGCAGCCGAGCACCTTGGTCGCATCGAGCTTTTCGGTGCGAAACGCCAGAGCGGCAAAGAGGATGGCGAGGAAGTTGGCGCTGGCCTCGATGATGGAACTCGACATGGCGCTGGCGCGCGAGAGTCCCAGGTAGAAAAAGAAGTACTGCCCGATAGTCTGGAAGAGCGACAGGATGCAGATGGGCTTAATGTCGCGAGCCTGTGGAACGAGTGGGCAGCGCTGGGCCGCGCTCATCCCAACGATAACCAGGGCGCCGGCAAGCGTGAAGCGCAAGCCCGCAAAGAGCAGCTGCGAGGCGCTATCGTGCGCGGGGATGCCAAAGAGCTCATAGCCGATCTTGATGCAGGGGAAAGCCGACCCCCAGAGTGCGCAGCAGACGAGGCAGCCCAGGATGAGTCCGGGCAGGGTGGCGAGATACGGCTTGCGGCTTTCCATGATGTCCTTCCTGTATGCGCGAAGTAAAAAAGAACCCGCCACCGGGTGTGCCGGTGGCGGGTGTTGTTACCCGAGGGGATTGTACCCGATGGGAACGTATTTAAGCGAAGTAGGCTACGCCGCTCTCAAAGATCGGCATGAACTTATCGCCGGGGACATGCTCGGGCACGTTGCGGTACAGGTTGTCGCCGCGACGCTCGGCATGGCCCATCTTGCCCAGGACGCGGCCGTCGGGGCTCGTGATGCCCTCGATGGCGAGCGCGGAGCCGTTGGGGTTGACGGAGAGATCCATGCTGGGCTTGCCATCCTCGCCCACGTACTGCGTGGCGACCTGGCCGTTGGCGATCAGCTGGGCGAGCACTTCATCGTTGGCGACAAAGCGGCCCTCGCCGTGGCTGATGGCGACGGTGTAGGGGTCGTCCAGACTGCACTGCGACAGCCACGGGGACAGGTTGGACGAGATGCGGGTGCGCACCAGACGGCTCTGATGGCGACCGATGGTGTTGAACGTCAGCGTGGGCGCATCGGGCGTGGCGTCGACGATGTCGCCGTAGGGCACCAGGCCGAGCTTGATCAGGGCCTGGAAGCCGTTGCAGATGCCCAGCATCAGGCCGTCGCGGGCCTTAAGCAGGTCGCGGACTGCCTCGGTGACCTCGGGAGCGCGGAAGAACGCCGTGATGAACTTGGCGGAGCCGTCGGGCTCGTCGCCGCCCGAGAAGCCGCCGGGAATCATGACGATCTGGCTTGCACGGATGCGGCGGGCGAGCTCGTGGGTGCTCTCGGCGACGGCCTCGGGCGTGAGGTTGTTGATCACGAAGGTGTCGGCCTCGGCGCCGGCGGCGCGGAAGGCGCGGGCGCTATCGTACTCGCAGTTGTTGCCGGGGAACACAGGGATGATCACGCGCGGGCGGGCGATCTTGGCGCCGCCGTACACGTGGATATCCTTAGCGCGGAAGTCGATGGCCTCGACCTCGGGGGTCTCGCCGGCGCTGCGGTAGGCGAAGACGCCCTCGATACCGCTCTCCCAGGCCTCCTGGAGCTCGGCGAGCTCGATGACTTCGGAGCCGGTGTCGATGACATAGCCCTCGACGGTGGTACCCAGGGGCTCGACGACAACGCCGTCGGCGACCTCGGGCAGCTCGGCGTCCTCGGCGAGCTCGACGATAAAGCTGCCGTAGAGCGGGGTGAAGAGGCTCTCCACGTCCACATCTTCGGCAAGCTCGATACCGATCTGGTTGCCGACGCACATCTTAAAGAGGCTCTCGGCGCCGCAGCCGTAGCCGGGCGTGGAGACGGCCAGGGCGTCGCCGGTAGCGGTGAGCGCCTCGACGGCGTCAAACGCGGCGAGCAGCTGCTGGGCATCGGGGCGGTAGTCCTCGCCATAGGTGGCGGGGGCGATGCGAACGACGCGGTGCGTGAGGCCCTTAAACTCGGGGGAGACGGCGCGGGCGGCACGGCCCACGGCGACAGCGAAGCTGATCAGGGTCGGCGGAACGTTGAGCTCGCCGGCCTCGTCCTCAAACGAGCCGCTCATGGAATCCTTGCCGCCGATGGCGCCGGCACCCAGGTCGACCTGGGCCATAAGGGCGCCCAGGACGGCTGCCATGGGCTTGCCCCAACGTTCGGGCTCGGTGCGCAGGCGCTCAAAGTACTCCTGGAAGGAGAGGTAGGCGCGCTTGTGCTCAAAGCCGGCGGCAACGAGCTTGGCGATGGACTCGACCACGGACAGGTAGGCGCCTGCAAACTGGTCGGCCTCCATCAGGTAGGGGTTGAAGCCCCATGCCATAGCGCTCGCCGTGGTGGTCTCGCCGTCCACGGGGAACTTGGCGACCATGGCAGAGCTCGGGGTGAGCTGCGTCTTGCCGCCAAAGGGCATGAGCACGGTAGCGGCACCGATGGTGGAGTCGAAGCGCTCGGAAAGGCCCTTGTTGGAGGCGACGTTGAGATCGGTGACAAGCGAGGTCATGCGCTCGGCAAGCGTGGTGCCGGCCCAGCTGGGTTGCCACACGCTGCGGGCACACACGTGGGCGACCTGGTGCTTGGGTGCACCGTTGGAGTTGAGGAACTCGCGGGACAGATCGACGATGGCGACGCCGTTCCAGGCCATACGCATGCGCGGCTCGGCGGTAACCTCGGCGATGACGGTCGCCTCCAGGTTCTCCTCGGCGGCATAACCCATGAACTCCTCGACGTCACCGTCGGCGACGGCGCAGGCCATGCGCTCCTGGGACTCGGAGATAGCGAGCTCGGTTCCGTCCAGGCCGTCGTACTTCTTGGTCACGGTGTCCAGGTCGACATACAGGCCGTCGGCAAGCTCGCCCACGGCGACCGAGACGCCGCCGGCGCCAAAGTCGTTGCAGCGCTTGATCAGGCGGCAGGCGTCGCCGCGGCGGAACAGACGCTGCAGCTTGCGCTCGACCGGGGCGTTGCCCTTCTGGACCTCGGCACCCGAGGTCTCGATGGAATCGGTGTTCTGGGTCTTGGAGGAGCCGGTGGCACCGCCGATGCCGTCACGGCCGGTGCGGCCGCCCAGCAGGATGATCTTGTCGGTGGGGGCGGGGCACTCGCGGCGCACGTGGTTTGCCGGGGTGGCGCCCACGACGGCGCCGACCTCCATGCGCTTGGCCACGTAGCCGGGGTGATAGAGTTCGTAGACCTGACCGGTGGCAAGGCCGATTTGGTTGCCGTAGCTGGAGTAGCCGGCGGCAGCGGTGGTCACGAGCTTGCGCTGCGGCAGCTTGCCCTCGAGCGTCTCGGAGACCGGGACGGTGGGGTCGCCGGCGCCGGTGACGCGCATGGCCTGGTACACATAGCTGCGGCCAGAGAGCGGGTCGCGGATGGCGCCGCCCACGCAGGTGGCGGCACCGCCGAAGGGCTCGATCTCGGTCGGGTGGTTGTGGGTCTCGTTCTTAAACAGGAACAGCCAGTCCTGGTCCTCGCCGTCGACATCGACCTTCACCTTGACGGTGCAGGCGTTGATCTCCTCGGACTCGTCGACATCGGTCATGACGCCGGTCTTCTTAAGGTACTTGGCACCGATGGTGCCCATGTCCATGAGGCAGACGGGCTTGGCGTCGCGACCGAGCTCGTGGCGCATCTCCATATAGCGGTCGAAGGCCTGCTGTACCACGGCGTCATCGATTGTCACGTCGTCCAGGACGGTACCGAAGGTGGTGTGGCGGCAGTGGTCGGACCAATAGGTGTCGATCACGCGGATCTCGGTGATGGTGGGGTCGCGGTCCTCATCGCGGAAGTACTGCTGGCAGAAGGCGATGTCCGCCTCGTCCATGGCAAGGCCGCGCTCGGAGATAAAGGCGGCAAGGCCGGCCTCGTCGAGTTCGCGGAAGCCGTCGAGCACCTCGACGGGCTGGGGCTCGGGGGTCTCCATGTACAGCGTCTCGGGTAGGTCGAGCGAGGCGATGCGGGCCTCGACGGGATTCACCACGTAGTGCTTGATGGCCTCGATGGCGGCTTCGTCCAGAGCGCCCGAGATCATATAGACCTTGGCGGAGCGCACGGCGGGGCGCTCGCCCTGGCTGATGAGCTGCACGCACTCGCTGGCGGAGTCGGCGCGCTGGTCAAACTGGCCAGGCAGGAATTCGACGGCAAAGACGGCGCCATCGCTTGCGGGGAGTTCGTCGTAGGTCACATCGACCTGGGGCTCGCTAAAGACGGTCGGCACGCAGGAGCGGAAAAGCTCCTCGTCGATGCCCTCGACGTCGTAGCGGTTGATGATCCTCAGGGCCTCGATGCCCTTGATGCCGAGAATTTCGGTCAGCTCGCCCTTGAGCTGCTGAGCCTCGACGTCGAACCCGGGTTTCTTCTCCACGTAAATACGAGAGACCATTGGTTCCTGCCTTCCTGATCGGTTGGGCGTACGGTGCGGTATGCGGCAGCGGTCGGTTTGCGGGACAAGCCTCGCGGTCGCCTTGAGCCACATGTTTGTAAACGTCACTATGATACGACAGCTCATGGCGTATTGAGGACGGCGAGGGTGCTACAGTGAAGCGCAAACAAGAGAAAGGCATCACATGGCATTCGTTTCGCTCGCCATCATCGCGCTTGTGGCTTTCGCAAGCCCCTTTATCGCATCGGCGATTCCCGGAAAGCCCGTTCCCGAGACGGTCTTTTTGCTCGTGTTCGGCGCGGTGCTGGGACCTCACATGCTCGGCGTCATCCATGTAGATGCCGAGGTCTCGCTTGTGTCCGAGCTCGGTCTGGCCTTTTTGTTCCTGCTTGCCGGCTTTGAGATCGACCCCAAGAACATCACGGGCGTCGAGGGGCGCTACGGTATGGCGACGTGGGTCGTCACGTTTGGCATCGCCTGGCTTGCCGTGCGCTTTACCCCGTGGTTCTCGGTCAGCCATTTCGACGGTATCGCCGTGACGCTGGCGCTCACTTCGACGGCGCTCGGCACGCTCGTGCCCATCATGCGTGAGCGTTCGCTGACCGGCACGCGTGTGGGTGACTCCATCCTTGCCTATGGCACGTGGGGAGAGCTCGGTCCCGTGCTCGCCATGTCGGTGCTGCTCTCCGCTCGTACTGGTATCCAGACGCTCGTGATCCTTGGCTTGTTTGCACTGGTCTGTGTGCTGTTGGCCGTGGTTCCGAGCCGCTCCAAGCGCGTCGGCAGCCGCTTCTTTGCGTTTGTCGAGGAGCGGGCCGACACGACGTCGCAGACGTTCGTGCGCCTGACGGTGCTCATCCTGGTCACACTCGTGGCATTTTCCGCCATCTTTGACCTCGACATCGTGTTGGGCTCTTTTGCCGCCGGCTTTGTCCTGCGCTATATCATCCCCGAGGGCAACCATACGCTCGAGACCAAGCTCGATGGCCTGGCCTATGGCTTTTTGATTCCGGTGTTCTTTACCGTGTCGGGCGCAAAGATTGACCTGACGGCCGTGGCGTCGCGCCCGGGTCTGCTCGTGGGCTTTATCGCGGCGTTGCTGATCATTCGCGCCGTGCCGATCCTTGTCTCTATGAGCATTTGTCCCGCGACACGTGACGTTTCGGCGTATGGCCGCATTACCGTGGCTCTGTACTGCACTACGGCCCTGCCGATCATCGTTGCCGTGACGAGTGTGGCCGTCAACGCAGGCGCGCTGTCGCAAGACGTCGCCTCGGTTATGGTAGCCGCCGGTGCCATCACGGTGTTCTTGATGCCGCTGCTCGCGCAGCTCTTCTATCGCGTGGTCGATGCCGCGCCGGCCACTGCCGTGGCAGAGGTCGCCGAGCACCCTGCCGACGCACTCGATATCCTGCGCGCTCACCACGACCTAGCGAGCCTGCTCGCGCGCGAGCATGAGCTTTTGACCTCGCATGGCCATGGGCGTTCGCTCGACGGCATACCTACCCTTGATTCCATTGCTGACCGCCTCTCGATCGAGGCAGCGAGCGGCCACATCGATGCCCGCATCGTGGACGCCGCTCATTTGCTGGCTGAGAAGACCTATGGCGACGAGATCGACCCGTCCAAGCTGACTCCGCGTGAGCGCCGCCGCCTGGAGCGCGCCAAGCTCGCCGTGCGCGAATACCGCCGCCGCATGCTGGAGCTCTACGCGCGCGATGAAGCCCAGGACGACGACGGCAAATAACGAGATGCTTCCCTAGGGGAAGCCGCGTCCCGCTTTAAAGAC